>JAKQHK010000130.1 GCA_029573015.1 bacterium | reverse complement strand
CGTTCTGGATTTTCCGCTGCCGCTCCTCTTCGATGCGGCGCCGGATTTCAGCTTCGATAGACTGGATCTCTGATTCCAGCTGGTTGCGGGCTTTCAGATTCTCATCGATGAGCTTCTGATAATTGGCTTGCTGCCCCTGGGTCTGGGCGAGCAGGACCTGCTTGCCCTCGATCTTTTCATTGAGTTCCTGCTGCTTGACTTCGATTTCCTGCTTCAACGTCTCGATCTGGCTCTTCTTTTCTTCGAGCGCAATCTTCTGTTCCTCAAGATTTTGCTTTATCGTCTGTAGATCTTCAAGGATCACAGAGTTTTGTTCGTCCATGATCTCCTGGTATTCCAGCCGGCGGACAAAATCAGCCATGGTCGGGGACTCAACCAGCACATCAAAAAAGCTCATCTGGCTCATGATGTAGGTATTATTCACATGCTCCTTGAAAACCTCCACCTGCAGGTCGAGATCCTGCTGGGTTTTGGTTATCTGATCATTGATGCCGGTGATATCGAGCTCGACCTGATTCAACTGCATCTGGGCAGCATTCAGCTCCATCTCTGTCTGTTCACGTTCGGCATCAAGCAGGGCGATCTGATTATTGATCGTCTGTTGCTGCTGCTTGAGTTCTTCGATCTTGCGCTTGTTCTCGGCAATTCTGCTTTCGATGATTAGAATCTCTTTTTTATTATCGGAGATCTGGTCATCAAGTTCGTCAGCACCGCTGAAGCCATAGCCAAGGCAGATGCTGCAGAGCAGGGTTACCATGATTGTCCGGATGAAGAATACCTGTTTTTTTGTTTTGTGCATGCTCATCAGGAATTAATCCTTGGATAGCCTAAGTATAGCACGAAGCTCACAGAAAAAAAATCTCTCGGCGCTGTTATGACCTGAGATGACGCTGAACGGATATCCAGCTGCTGACTGCCCCGAGCAGGGCGCCGGCACCAATCTGATACAGACCGTAGCGCAGGGCAATTGTCAGATTGAGCTCCGGTTTGGGTATTTTCAGGAGATAGCTCAGATCCACGAGCTGACCGGAAAACGTATCAAATGCAAAAAAGATAACCGCCGCCGCGAGCAGACTGGCGATAATACCGTCATAAATTGCTTCTAATATGAACGGCCACTGGATGAACCAGTTGGTCGCTCCCACGAGCTTCATGATTTCGATTTCCTGCCGCCGGGTATAGATGGCGAGACGCACGGTGTTGACGACCACGAGAATGGAAATAATGATCAGCATGGCGATGAGAAATAATCCGGCATTGCGCAAAATCCGTGTTCCGTTATTGATCACATCAATTGTCTGCTGGGAATACTTCACTTTTTTGACAATCGGATTGCTGCTTAGGCTGTCCGCCACCGTACTGATCTTACTCGCATTTGTCACCTTGATATCCAGGCTGGCGGAAAACGGATTGCCGTACTCCCGTACGGCGTCGCCGATGTCTGTTGCCCTGCCTGTCTGGTAGATCCGGTAGGCATCGTCCTTCGAGATATAATGCGTCTCCTTGACCGAGGCATTGCGAAGCAGTTCGTCCCGCAGAGCAAAAATCTCATCTTCCTCGGCATTGGCATTAAAGAAGACGGTAAAATCAACCTTTTCTTCGATAGAGCGGATTGCTTTATTGAAACTGTCACCAAACAACAGAAAGACATCCAGGGACAAGAAAACCGAAAAAATAACCGAAATAGCGGTTATGGTCAGCCAACCGTTCCGCCACATGGCAACAAATGCTATTTTAAACACTCGCCCGATATTCATGGGATTTACTTACTAACTAGGTAACGTATCTTCCAGAAGCCTGATCGCGAACCACCATGCCATCCTCCATGGCGATCACCCGCCGCCTGATGGCATTGACGACATTCTGGTCGTGAGTAGCCATGATGATGGTCGTGCCAAAATTATTGATGCGCTGGAGCAGCTGGATGATTTCCCAGCCGGTATTGGCATCCAGATTCCCGGTCGGTTCGTCAGCGAGAAGCAGCTTGGGCTTGTGGATGAGCGCCCGGGCAATGGCAACCCGCTGCTGCTCTCCCCCGGACAATTCCCGCGGGAAACGATGGGCTTTATCCTCGAGGCTGACGAGCGCCAGCACTTTGGGGACGATATCATTGATCTCCTTGCTGCCCTTGCCGGCCATTTCCAGCGCAAACGCAATATTTTCAAACGCTGTCTTGCGGGAAAGCAGTTTAAAATCCTGGAATACTACCCCGATCTTCCGGCGGTAATATCCGATCTGATTCCCTTTGATAAAATCAATATCCTCGCCGTCTACGAAAATCTTCCCGGTGTGAAATCCCTCCTCCTTGGTTATAACCTTGAGCAGGCTTGACTTGCCGGCACCGCTCGGGCCGATCATGGAAACAAAATCACCTGCTGCAATACTCAAATTAACATTGCGCAGAACGAATTTGTCGCCGTATTTTTTACTGACTCCCTGAACTAGCAGCATGATTAGCTTTCCTCAAGAATAACCCGATGGTTACTTCATACTATCACTTGTGCCCCTTGTCAACCAGGCCTTGATAAAACCATCCAGATCGCCGTCGAGTACTGCCTGGACATTGCTTGTCTCGTATTCGGTCCGGTGATCTTTCACCATGGTATACGGCTGCAGCACATAGGACCGTATCTGGTTGCTCCAGGACCCCTGTTTGTATTCTCCCTTGGCTTGCCTGACCTCCTCTTCATTGGATGCCTGCTGCAGCAACGCCAGTTTTGATTCCAGGATTTGCATAGCTATCCGCTTATTCTGCAATTGCGACCGTTCGTTCTGGCAGGAGACTACAATGCCTGTAGGCAAATGAGTAATGCGCACTGCTGAATCAGTCGTGTTGACGCTCTGACCCCCATGCCCCCGGGAGCGAAACGTATCAAGCCGGATCTCAGAGGGATCAATCGTAACCTCGGTACTGTGATCAAAGAGCGGTACGACCTCCACAAGCACGAAGGAGGTCTCCCGCGTATGCTTGATGTTAAAAGGAGAAAGCCGCACCAGCCGGTGCACCCCGTGTTCTGCCTGCAAGTGTCCGTACGCCCGCACCCCGGCAATCTGCATGGATACGGTCTTGATACCTCCGTCATCACCGGGCAGACGTTCAATGATCGTCGCTGACCATCCGCTCGTATCGCAATACCGCAGGTACATGCGTTCCAGCATCTGCGCCCAGTCCTGTGCATCCAGCCCGCCGGTCCCGGCATGGATGCTCAACAGGCAATCAGCATCATCATACTTGCCAGCGAACATCTGTAGTTCTTCCAGCGCGGCAACGCGTTTTTCCAGGGCAGCAGCTTTCTTCCTGATCTCATCATCCAGATTTGCATCTTCCAGATCTGCAAATTCAACAAGTTCCTGCAGCTCTGTCAGTACAGCTACATAGGCATCCACATCCTCTTTCAGACGTCCAAGCTTTTTAGCAATACCCTGGGCAGTCTCCTGGTCATTCCAGAATCCGGAAGCCTGCGTCTGCGATTCCAGATCATTGACAAGCTTCTGCTTGCCGTCCAGATCAAATAAATTTTTCAAGGCAGCGAATCGTTCCTGCAGATTTTGAACGCTTTCTTTCAACTCACTCATTCATTTCTCCCCGATGGATGATCCGTTTGAACCAGGCGATATCAACACAGCGCAACATGGATGTTAAAGCCAGATAGACCATGCCTCCGGCACCCACGCAGGCAACGGTCATGAGCAGCAGATAGCGCACCCGGGTGATATCCAGTATGCTCGACAGCCACATCTGCATGAGCCAGACAACAAATGCCATGCAGCCAGTAGCAAACAGGATATAAAAAATCTGCTTCAGGAAAGAATTCATCTCGAGCTTGCCAAGCTTGTTGTAAAGCAGGAGAAACAGCACGGTCATATTGACGATCGTCGCGGTCGTATAGCTCAGGGCAAGCATGGAAAAATGATGCACCGTAAACACGAGGACAATACTGAGCATGGCATTGATACCTATACCGACCAGTCCTGCATACAGGGGTGTTTTCGTATCCTGCAAGGCATAAAAAGCGCGACTGAGAATATAGATGGCGCATTGCGCAAAGATACTGATGCTGTAGAGCGCCAAAGCAAAAGCAACAGAATTCGTCGCATACCAGTCGAGCGTGCCAGCCTGCCCATATAAAAGACGTACGACTTCTACCCGCAGGATGATCAGACCCGCGCTCGCCGGCAGGGCAAAGTAGAAAATATGCTTGAGGTTACGGAATAGCACCCGGCTGAACCCCTTCATGTCATGGTGGGCAGCTTTTTCGACGAAAAAAGGAAAACTGGCCTGGGCGATGGATAGTCCAAAAATGCCGACCGGCAGCAGCTGCAGGCGATTGGCATAATTAATGAGCGTGATACTGCCGATGGGGAGAAAAGAACCGAGGACCACATCAATGAACATATCAACCTGGCTGGCTCCCATGCCTACCATGCGCGGAATGCCCAGTTTGATCACCTGTCGTACCCCGGCCAGCTTAAGGTTAAGACTCCGCCTCCAGCGGTACCCGATGCGTAGAGCAGGAATCAACTGAGTAAAGATGTGAAGCAAAGCACCAAATATAACTCCCATACCGAGCCCCCAGATCATCCCGAACGCCGGGATGAAGTAGAGGACTCCCATGATAATGCCCACATTATACATCACCGGTGCGTAGGCAGAGGCAGTAAATTTGTGATAGGAATTCAAAACAGCCGTCAGGATCGTGCTGATGCCAAGTAAAAGTGGTGAAAATGCCATGATGCGCAGCAGCTGCACCGTGAAACCAAAGCGCTGGCTGTCAAATCCCGGTACTATCATTTTAACGAATAACGGTGCAAAAATAATCATGAGCAGCGAGGCTGCCACAAGAATTATCATAAGCAGGGTCGTGATAGCATCTGCGACCTCCCAGGCTTCTTTTTCTTTGCCTTCATCCTTGAGCCGGGCAAACACCGGAACAAATGCCGAGAAAAAAGCGCCGAGTACGAACAGTTTGGTGATCAGGTCCGGAAGCTGAAAAGCTGCCAGATAGGCGTCCAGTTCGGGCGGAGCGCCGAAGCGGGAAGCAAACAGCATCTCGCGCACCGTACCGAGCACCCGGCTGGCAAAAGTTGCGAACATGATCGTCAGGGCAGGAGGAACCAATTCCGCTTCTATCCTTCTTCTGCGCAACCAGCTGGCAATTCTTTTCGGCATCCCGCGATTCCTATTTGAATTATTTCATAATTATTTGTTATACTACGCGTTGTCCCTTATCTCTTATCCTGCCAAAGGAGTACCACATGGCCAATAAAGCATCAGCTATCAAGCGTATCCGGAGCACCAAACGTAAAGAAGCGCACAATCAGCTTGTGAGATCTAGAACCAAATCTGCGGTCAAGCAGGCGCATAAAGCGCTTGGAAGCAAAAAGGTGGAGGAGTGTGACGTGCTTATTCCCCAAGCAATAAAAGCTCTCGACAAGGCTGCTTCCAAAAAAATCATCCACCCCAATAATGCCGCCCGGAAAAAATCCCGGCTTACCACTCAATATAACACCCTGAAAGCCAAAAAAACAAACGAATAATTTTGTACCCGGCATACAATAGCACAACAACTTCCTGTACGAAAAGCCAGAGCATCTAGCTCTGGTTTTTTTTCAATCCCAGACGCAGGGTGAACAGGTCAAGGCCGAGTTCAGGATCAACCCTGCCGTTTTTCATGTCGAGGTCCAGTCCGGCAAGGGTATCGTAGAGCGTTATCAGCTGCCGGGAAGTAAACCGCTGTGCCTGCGCGTACGTCTTGCGGGCTGGATAGGGATGGATGTGCATATCGCGCGCCAGTTCTCCGG
>JAKQHK010000129.1 GCA_029573015.1 bacterium | reverse complement strand
GTATCACCAGAAGCGATTGATTTTCTTGCCATTCCCCAATCAAACGAAGACACATCAGCGTGTGCATTCATCCAACAGTTTCTGAACTGGGACGTCCCAAGCGTATACACCGAGGAAGGGTGGAGCAAAGCCCTCCCGGATGCAGATGAGATACGATCCTATGCAGCTGCTGCAGGAATAACCTTCTCAACTGCAACGGTAGAACTCCTCTCATGCGAACAGCAGGATTCAACCCTGTATCTCACTTTTTCTGATGCACTCGCAGCCTATGGCGGTGGCAGTACCCACGTTGGTTCCATCCACGGGATTCTGGACCGGCTTGTCTATCATCTGCCTGAGATTACCTCCGTGTATAGTACTGTCGACGGCTGGGAGGGAACCAGATCACTTGATGGCAAACTGCAACCCTGAAATAGCATTGCTAGACCATCTGTTCCTGCGGGTTTGTAACCCGCAGGTTAGGATTTGCAACCCGTCTACCTGACATACTATCTATTGGTCTTAAGGAGTTACATACTCCTTGTTTGAGGGTATCCCGTATCATTCGATAGGGCAAGAAACCTGAAACAGCATTACCAGACCCATAAGTATAGAAAGCCGCCCTGCAGGCATTGCGGGACGGCTTTACTGTTTGCGCTGATCTTATAGCTAACGGCTAAAGACTCTAGACTAAACGACTATATTGATGAGCCGTCCTGGCACACTGATCACTTTGCGGATCTCTTTACCCTCAGTCCACTTCTGGACTTTCTCGCGTGCTAGGGCCTGCTCCTGCATTTCAGCATCTGTGGCTGACTTCTCGATTTCAAAGCTGTCACGCAGTTTGCCATTCACCTGAACAGCGAGCATATAAGTTGCATCCTCGATCTGAGTGGCATCATGTTCCGGCCAGGGCTGATCGTGAATACTGTATTTGTTACCAAGCTGTTCCCAGAGTTCCTCGGCGAGAAATGGAGCAAACGGCGCCAGCAAGCGGGGCATCGCCGACTTGATCAGCTTCCACTGCTCAGCAGAAAACTGCGACTTTGTCTCCCTAACCCAGTTTACCAGTTCCATGAGCGCGGCGATTGCTGTGTTGAAATGCAATTCTTCTAAATCTTCACCCACCTTTTTAATCGTGGCGTGCAGTTTGGCTAGAGAAGCAGCACCCTCACCCTGCGCATCACCTTCAAGCAAAACATCCCAGAGCTTTTCGAAGAAGCGCGAAGCGCCCAGGATACCCCGATCATTAAACTCGCCACCATCCTCATACGGACCGATAAACAGCATGTACGTTCGAAATGCATCGGCGCCAAACTTTTCAATGTATTCATCCGGATTGACCACATTACCGCGAGACTTGCTCATCTTGGCGCCGTCCTTGATGATCAATCCTTGATGCCGCAGCTTGGTAGCTGGCTCATCGAAATTAAAGTAACCGAGGTCATGGAGCACCATGGTGATAAAGCGAAAGTATATCAGATGCATGGTCGCGTGCTCGATACCGCCAATGTACATGTCAACCGGCAACCACTTGTCGGTAAGCTCCCGGTCAAACGGTGCATCATTTCGATGCGTGGAGGGATAACGCAACTGATACCAGGCTGAATCAAGAAACGTATCAGACACATCAGTTTCCCTGCATGCCTCTGCACCGCAAACCGGACAGATTGTGCTGACGAAGTCTGGCGCTGTTGCTAATGGACCCCGCCCGCTGCCGTCTGGCTCATACTTTTCCAGCTGGGGAAGATGGACCGGCAAATCAGTTTCCGGAACGGGATGCCAGCCAGCTCCCAAAGCATCGGTTGCAGGAATAAAATCCAATATTTCTGGGATTATAGCTGGATCCTGCGTGGAAGTAGCAAAGTGACCATACTGCTCGAAACGTCTAATTGTTATGCCTGGAAGTTGCTTGCTCAGTTGCTGGGCTATATCCTCTTTCACCCAGGGGTCTCTTCGACCAAACAAGGCAACAACTGTTTGAACATTTTTTCTGACTTTTTTGTAATCAATTTTGCGATCCAAAAACGGTATCAATGCATCAGCTGTCTTGGCCTCAAAATCTTTATGCAAGCTATCACGATCATATGCGGGGATGTAATGATAGGGCGCCACTAGTACAATTCCACGTAATTGATGGCGCTCAGCCAGATGCAACGCTGTCGCCGCTCCGCTACTGTGCCCAATTACCAACGTATCGTCAGTTAAATAATCTGCATAGTTTTTCTCCAGAAATGCCATACGATCTTCATAATTCGGCTCATCCGCATCTGGTAATTCAGGACAGGCTACAGAGATACCACGTGCTTGTAGCTCCTCGATCAACCAAGGATACCAGTTCTCATTGACTTTACCAAGCGTTCCAAAAATTATCAAAACTTTCATCTTTCTGGCTTTTTCAGCACACGTTGGACAATAAATCATCGGGATGGGCGGCCCCCAGTAACGTTGCCGGGAAACACACCAGTCATGGATGCGGTAATCCACCGTGCGTTTTCCCCAACCGTTTTTCTCGATATGGTCCATGATCTCCTCGCGCGCCTCGCGCCAGCTCATGCCATCAAGGAAATCAGAGTTAACGCATACCCCGTCATCCTCCCATACCTGCTCTACCTCGGTAATCTCAGACCTATCTTCGTCTTTCATCAGCACGCGCTTCACTGGCAGCTTGGCCATCTGCGCGAACTCGAAATCACGAACATCATGCGCCGGCACGCCCACAACCGCACCCGAACCGAAATGCATGAGCACAAAATCTCCCACCCAGATCGGCATGCGCTCGCCATTTAAATCATTGATGCAATAAGCACCAGTAAACGCACCGCTTTTTTCTCGAGACAGCTCTGTACGCTCAAGTTCGCTCTTCTTGCGCACTTCCTCGCGGTAAGCATCAACAGCTGGTTTACATTCAGAAGTGGTTATTGCATCAACAAGCGGATGCTCCGGAGCCAAAACGACAAATGTCGCACCAAAGTTCGTCTCCGGACGGGTCGTAAAACAGGTGACTGATTTTTCTTCCTGTCCCTCAATACGATAGACAATATCTATCCCTGTCTTTTTCCCGATCCAGTTGGTCTGCAGCGTCTTGGTTCGTTCCGGCCAGTCAAGCTTTTCAAGTCCGGCGAGCAGCCGATCCGCATAGGCAGTAATTTTGAAAAACCATTGTTCAAGGGCTTTCTGCTCAACCGTCGTCTTGCAGCGTTCGCAGGCTCCATCGATCACCTGCTCATTGGCTAAAACTGTTTTACAAGATGGGCACCAGTCTACGAGTTCTTTCTTCCGTTCGACTAAACCTGCTTTGTAGAGCTGAACGAAAATCCACTGGGTCCAGCGGTAATACTCCGGATCAGTGGTATTGACTTCGCGCGACCAGTCAAACATGGCTCCCAGCCGCTTCATCTGGTCTTCGCGGAAATGCTCAACATTACGCGGTACGACCACCTGCGGATGCTCGCCGATCTGGATGGCGTAATTCTCGGCATGAATCCCGAACGCATCGAATCCCATAGGCTCAAAAACATCATACCCCTGCATGCGCTTGAAACGTGCGTAAGTGTCTGCCCCGCCGTAACAGTAGACATGCCCGACATGCAAGGCCGCGGCCGACGGGTAGGGGAACATAATGAGGTTATAAAATTTCTTCTTGGCACCCTCGAGGTCAGTTTCGTACAGCCGGTCCTTTTCCCAGCGTTTCTGCCACTTTTTCTCTATCTGCTTGTGGTCATATTTTATATGCACCATAGCCAAATCCCCCTAATTTTCAAACGTATGCCAGTATAGCACGGCTTTTGCCGGAATTAAATAAAAATGGTATAATAGAACGATTAACGATTCACGATTTACCTCTCTATAGGGTATGAAAAACAAAAAACAAAAAATTCTTATCAACACGCAAATTCTCATCGCGCAGCATCTGCGTATTCTAAAAAATCTCGAATACGACAGCGGTTTGTTCGCTGCTTCCAATATGTGTGTAACCACGGGCTATGAGAAAGCCTGGATCCGGGATAATTTCTACGAATGTCTTGCTTTTGAACAGCTCGGTGACTGGGACACCGTACGGCGTACCTATCGGGCATTGCTGAATATTTTCCTTAAGCATGAGTACAAAATTGACCATGCCATCGCCCGCAAGCCTATGTACGGTTACGAGTACATTCATCCCCGCTACAATCCCACCACTTTTGATGAGTACTGGGAGGAATGGGGCAACAAACAAAACGATGCCGTGGGCGCGATTCTCTTCAAGCTGGGCGAGCTTGAAGGCCAGGAATCCCTGAGCGTTCTGAAAAATGCTGATGACTACCGGCTCGTGCAGAAACTGGTCAAGTATCTGGACAGCATCCGCTACTGGGAGGATCCGGACAATGGCATCTGGGAAAATGAGGAGGAAATCCATGCGTCCTCAATCGGCGCCTGTCTGGCCGGGTTGCGAAAAATCCGCCAGAATACCGCTATCTACGTACCTGACCATATGATCGTCGAAGGGGAAAAAGCCCTGCATGCGCTTCTCCCGCGAGAATCCAAGAAACGGTTTGTGGACCTCGCCCTGCTCTCACTCATCTATCCGTACGATATCGTCAATGACCGGGAAAAAAGAGAAATCCTCAAAAACGTGGAATACCACCTTGTAAAAAAACGCGGATTGATCCGCTATCGGGATGATTTTTATTATAATAAAAATGAGGACAAGCACTCCGAAGAAGCAGAATGGACCTTTGGCTTCTCCTGGCTGGCGATCATTTATCTGAAGCTCGGTCAGCCCAAAAAAGCGGAATACTATCTCCAGCGGGCGCTCAAGACCGTTGATATGCAGGGGTATATTCCTGAACTCTATTATTCCAACACTGACCGGCACAATGAAAACAGCCCGCTGGGCTGGGCGGAAAGCCTCTTCGTCTGTGCGCTATACTTGCTCAATGAAAAACACCATCCGCGCTTCGCACGTCCGCTCGATACGGTCAGTCCGCTGGAACTAAACCACCAGCAGCATGAACGCATACCGGAGCAGCATCCGCTCGTGCTTGCTACATAACTTGTATTACACACAGCACAACATGTCCGATGGTGAGTTTTTAGATCCTGCAATAACCGAAAAGCATTGTTATAACCCTTTGACCCGAACAGATCTCAGGGTAGATATTACTGATGCGGCACACGATTCCTCGCCTCTGCTTACATCTGAATTCACTTTCTCTGCAGATGGCACAGATTACCAATTGATAGTGTTTATAAAAAAAGATCCAGACAGGAATGTATTCAGAGTGGGATATCAACTTACAGAAATAAAAGGTTCTGACAAAAAATTCCTTACATTATATGAACTGCCGACTGATGCTGATTGGTTTAACAGTTTAAGATATACTCTCTGTCAAGACACACGGATACCCGTTGAGATCGTTGAAAAAATCTTCATTGCCATCAGAATACTCATTGATACTGCCCGTCAACAACGCTTATAAACGTTTTATCCAGACTTCATTATTCTGCTTTTCCCCCCACAAATCATACTCCTCCGCCCGCTCGATGCGGACCGACACGATTGATCCGGGTGCAACTTTACCGCGGACAAAGACGAGTCCGTCGATCTCAGGAGCGCTTCGGTAACTCCGGCCAAAAAAGCGATAGCGCTCCCCTCCCTCGATCTCACCTTCTATTAAAACATCGGTCGTCTCCCCGACCAGTTTTTGCAGCCGGCTGAAGGAAATGCTCTGCTGCAAACCCATTAGCTCATCATAGCGCTGCAGCTTAAGCGCAGTCGACACTTGTCTGGGCATGACTGCTGCCGGCGTTCCCGGTTCTGGGGAATACTGAAATACACCGACATGATCAAATGCCTGCTTGCGGATAAACTCCTTTAATAGCTGGAATTCCTGCTCCCCCTCGCCGGGAAAGCCGACGATGAACGTCGTCCGTAACGCTATGCCCGGAATTTCTTTCCGCAATGTATCTAATAGTTTTACATGCTTCTCGGTATTACTTGGTCGATGCATAGCTTTCAGTATAGCAAGATCAGCATGCTGGATCGGCATGTCGAGATACTTGCACACCTGCGGATAGTCACGCATGACTGCAATTAAATCGTCCTTGATATAATCAGGATAGGCATACATGATCCGCAAGCGAGGCAACTCAGGATGCGTTTCGCAGATCAAAGCCACAAGCTCTGCTAAACTCTTCACCTTCTGTTCGATAGCCTTCCCCTTTCCCCTCTCCCCTTTCCCCTGCGCTTTGCGCAAATCAAGCCCATACGCTGTCGTATTCTGGGCGATCAGGACAATCTCCTTGATGCCTTGCTCGAGCAGGCTCCTGATCTCCGCAAGGATCAATTCAGCCGGCTTACTGACAAACGCTCCCTTGATCGCAGGTATGGTGCAGAACGCGCAGTGTTCATCGCACCCTTCTGCAATCTTCACATACGCATACCAGCGCCCCGTATTAATCCGGCTTCCTGTCTCCCCGCGACTGGCGATGTTTCCCCCCAGCGCCTGCCTGACTTCCTCCCAGGTGGAATACATTTCCAATCCCTGCATTCTTTCCACGAGTAATTCTTGCCCTACCCGTTTAACCGCACAGCCAAAGGGAATGAGCCGCTGATCAGACCGTAAATCATTGGATAATGCTTCGATCTGTTGCCTGGCTTCCTCCACTGCCGACTGCAAAAAACCGCAGGTATTTACCAGAATCACATGTGCTTCCTGCGGCGTATAGACGATTCCATAACCAAGCTGCAGCAAATCATTGGTCAAAAATTCACTGTCAACTTCATTCTTCGGACAGCCAAGCGTAACAAGATAAAATGTCTTCACGTATCCTCCTGCAGTCAAGTAAAGACGCAAAATCTTGCGTCTTTATAATTATCAATATATCTTCTCGTGCTTATAGTGGTAACTATCATCGATAATTCGTAAACTGCAACGGCGCCTCAAAATCGAGCGAGCGCAAATACGCAATAACCTCCTGCAACGTGTCTCTGCTTTTATCCGTAACCCGCAGACTGTCTCCCTGGATTTGGGTTTTAACTTTCTTAAATTGTTCGCGTACCCGCTTGTTCAGCTCGCGGCACTGATCTGTAGTAAGACTTTTGCGTAGCTTCAGGGATTGCCTGACCGTGCTACCCGCTGCTGACTCCACCTTCTGTTTTTCAAAAATCTTGATCGAAAGCCCGCGTTTGATTACCTTGCTTTCCAGGATGTCTATGACTGACTTCAGGGTATAGTCATCCTGTGATTGAATAACTACCTCTGCATCCTGCAGTTCAATCGTGCTCTTGCTATTTTTTAAATCATATCGATTGCTGATCTCCCGGCGGGCGATATCAATGGCATTGACCAGTTCCTGCCGATCAAATTCTGAAACAACGTCAAATGACGATTCACTCGCCATGCACGCCTCCTTGCATTAATACGTTAACAGTATCAAAACGGCCAGTTGCCAAAATACTGTCAAGAACAACTGGTATGCTCATGAGTAAAAATCCAGTGGTAAGCTATTCTTCCTGTAGTGATGCCAAGGTGAATTCTCTCGTTGCTTCCCCGGCTGTCTCGGACAGCAATCCCATTTCCTCCCCGTTCAGCTTGGCAAATACGCTTGCCCCGTTCCCCGCTTTGATGGTTATCGACTGTTTTGCTGACCAGCTCGGGGAACTGCCCTGCGCATACGTTTTACGACCGCGGGTTTCACCGTCTATGGTGACCTCAAGCCAGGTGCTTTCCGGCCAGATGTTCACCGCCAGCACCAGCCGGGGATCCTCATCTGCCCCAAACTGGCTGCCGGTATCTGTCGTATTATCAGCAGAATCTCCTGCCGACTGAGTATCTGTTGCTGGTTCATAGTACACCACCCGGCGGGTAGCTTTCTTCTTGGCACCCAACCTCGCCTCGAGGATAATGACATTTTCGCCTTCCGTAAGCGCATACTCGGTGAGAAATATACCCTGGGCATCATATGCCAGCCGCTCATCATTGATATACAGTTCGATCCCCGGCTTGACGGTCCCGGACAGCTGAATGAACGGTTCGGTAACCCGCGCTCCGTCTTCGGGAAGCATGATGTTTGTAAAAGGAAAACGGCGCAACAGAGAAAAATTAATCCGCAATTCCGGCTCAAAGGGTTTTTCCTTGCCGGTAAATACCCAGGGAACCGCATACGACAGCGCCAGGGAGGCAAGACCGAGCATCATGAGAAGCATCGCATAGCAGGACAGCCGCTTGCCGCCGATATGCCGTTTGAATATCGGAATACGGTACCCGCGCAACACCGTCGTATTGGCCGCAGTATCCGGAGGACTATCAGCCTCGGCAGCACCGCTTATCTCCTCAAGCTCGGCAGCTTGGGCAGCGTTTTTGCGCAACGAAGTGAATTTCGGTGCCATGCTCCCGGGCATATCAAACCTGAGTATCATTAATAATCGCTTGCCTGATAGGTTTTCTTGACAATACTCGTGTCGCCAAGCACGGTTTCTTCCCCGCCGTTAACCGAGATATACGTCGCATATGCCTTGCCGCAATGGATATAGATCGTCTCTGCGGCTCGGAACGTTTTCTCCTGACCCTCTTCCAATAAAAATTCCTGGGCCTTGCCTTCGTCCACGCTCACGCTCATCCAGACCTGGGCATCAACCCTGATCTTCAACGCCAACCCCTCAGTCTCCGTCCCTGCTGCCGGATCATCTTCTACTACTTCGCCCTGTTCATTGAGCGTGATCACTTCAGAGGATGGCAATGCGATGGTAAACGTCCGGTTCAAGGAGGTCTTCTGTTTGCTGATCTTGTTCTCGGTGACAAACTCCAGATTCTCCGGACCGTTTTTCAGAGCGACGAATTCACGTTCAAAATAACCATTTGAGCTGAGATAGACTTCTTCACCATTGATGGTCAACCGGGCATTCGGATCAGTCTGGCCGGCAATTTTAATCGTGCGGCTCGTGTACACCTCTCCCCCCTGGGGGCTGTAGACCGCCAGAACTGGCGGACGGGTCAGCTCCTGATACTGGGTATAAAGATACCAGAGGAGCAGCCCGCTCACGATCACGATCAGGATGCCGATTACGCGTGCTGGCGTGAGCACAAAACCAACGGATTTATTTTTCCGCTTATCCGGCGTGATCTCTGCCGGCAGCGGTTCACTCTGGTGCGTCATGCGATAGGCATCCCGCAGCTCCCGATAATTCACCCCAAGCAGCATCGCATAGTTACGAAGAAAACCCAGGATATATGCTCCCTGCGGCAGAACAGCAAAATCCTCATCTTCGAGTGCCTGAAGATATTTTTCCCTGATCTTGAGACGCCGGGCAGCGCCTTTAATCGAAATATGCTGCGCTTCCCGCGCCTGACGGAGTGTATCGCCGATTTCAGCCATAGCTCTATCTATCCCTTGTATCTTTTTTGATTGAAAGCTTACTCAGTACTGTATCTCTCTGTCTGATCACTGATAACTGATGACTGATTACTGATGACTAGTGACTCAAAGTTATTTCTTCTTCTTGGCCTTGATCTCGATCACCTGTTCGCCATTGTAGGTGCCGCAGGTCGGGCAGGCACGGTGCGGACGTTTCTTTTCTCCGCATTGCGGGCAGGGCACGACAGCCGGTGGCGTAATAGCCTGATGAGCACGCCGTTTGCCGGCACGGGCCTTGGTTATCTTTTGCTTTGGTAGCGGGGTCATGGAATCCTCGTCATTAATTTTTTTCAATAATAAAATGTCCTTTGGTCAGCAGGATACGTTGACCAAAGGTACGCAAGACCATACAATAGCCCTGTAATTCTATCTAAAAAAACACCTACTGTTAAGAGGTAATTTATGAACAGCGATAAAATCAGACAACAATATAGCGATTTTTTCAAACAGCGCGGCCATGCGGAGATCCCCAATGTCCCGCTTCTGCCGGAAAATGACCCCACCCTGCTCTTTGTAAACAGCGGCATGTTTCCCCTCGTCCCCTATCTGCTCGGGGAAACTCATCCCCAGGGCAAGAGGCTCTGTAATTTTCAGAAATCCATCCGCGTCCAGGATATTGAGGAAGTCGGGGATGACCGGCATACGACATTTTTTGAAATGATGGGCAACTGGTCTCTAGGGGATTATTTCAAAGCCGAACAGCTCCCTTGGTTTATGGAACTGTATCACGAGGTTTTCGGGCTGGACATCAACCGGCTGTTTGTCTCAGTGTTCGAGGGAGATGCCGACTCCCCGCGCGACGAAGAAAGCATTGGCATCTGGCAGGATATTTTTGCTAAATACGGTATCAAAGCCAAAGTGGCAGAAAAACTAGGCGATATGGCAAAAAATTTCGACCCCCAGGGCAACTGGATTGACCCGACCAACTCCATCCGCATTTTCCCCATGAGCAAAAAGGAAAACTGGTGGCAACGCGGTAGTACGCCCGGAGAAGTCGGCGGACCGGACAGTGAAATGTTTTACGATTTCGGCCCCGGCACCGAACGCTTCGCCGACCCGCACTATGAAAAATGGAATGATACCGGCCGCTTCCTCGAAATCGGCAACAGCGTTTTCCTGCAATACCAGCTCGACGACCAGCTAAAATGGCAGCAGCTTACGCAGAAAAACGTTGATTTCGGCGGCGGTTTCGAGCGGGTGCTTGCTGCCATCGAACACAAACCGGACATTTTCCAGACAGAGCTGTTCCAGCCGCTCATCCAACGTATAGAAGTATTGACCGGAACGAAGTATGAAGGGAACAAGCCGTCCTATCAAGTCATCTGCGATCATCTGCGTGCCGCCACCTTCATCATGGCAGATGGCGTCCTTCCGTCTAACAAGGACCAGGGATATATCCTCCGCCGTCTGATCCGGCGGGCTATCCGGCACGGAAGATTACTTGGTTTATTTGATTATTTTACCCATAACATTGCTAATACTATCATTGAAGAGTATAAAACAGCCTACCCGCATCTAGACATCGGTAAAACAAAGGAAAAAATTAAGTGGGAATTGAATGTTGAAGAAGAAAAATTTGTAAAGACAGTGGATAGAGGAGTCCGCGAAATCAGCAAAGCCATTGAGTCAGGCGAGCCGATAGACGGCGCTAAAGCGTTCTATTTCTTTGAAACCTATGGCTTCCCGCTCGAGCAGACCGTCGAGGAGCTGAAAAACGCGGGCAGACAACTTGACGAATCGACATTCAAGCAGGAATTCAGCGCCGCCCAGACTGCCCATCAGGACCAGTCGCGCGCCGGAGCGGAGCAAAAGTTCAAAGGCGGGCTTGGCGGCCATACTGACCAGCATGTGCGTTACCATACTGCCACGCATCTGCTCAATGCTGCCCTGAAAAAAGTCCTCGGCGACCATGTACACCAAAAAGGCAGCAACATCACCCCCGAACGTCTCAGATTCGACTTCTCCCATCCAGACAAAATGACAGATGAGCAGAAACAACAGGTAGAAAAAATGATCAACGACGTTATCACAGCTGATCTGCAGGTTAGCTGTGAAGACATGACAGTCGATGAAGCCAAGACCGCCGGAGCCGAAGGAGTGTTTGATGACCGCTATGCTGAAAAGGTCAAGGTGTATACCGTCCAAAATCCCCAGACCGGGGAGATTTTTTCCAAGGAAATCTGCGGCGGCCCGCATGTCAGCCACACCGGTGAGCTCAACGGCACGTTCCGGATCAAAAAAGAGGAAAGTTCCAGTGCGGGTGTCAGACGGATCAAGGCGGTACTCACCTAGACAGGAAGCCACAAAAAGCGGTATAATTAACTTCTGAGACAAACAAAGACCCCAAAAATGCAAGTGGGGTCTTTGTTTGTCTATATATCGTTTTAATTAACCCACAACCGCAGTGTTTCAATATTGGATACAACAACAAACTGCCCGAATTTTTTTACTGCCATTTCTGCTGATTATGGAGCTGGTCACTCGATGACACAGTTTGGTTTTGAACATACTGAACAAGCGCAATTTCAAGAACTAACGAAACTCTTCGCTAGTCTTGAGGAAAAAGTTAATGCCCTGCCCTCTTGTAACGTTAAGGAACATTATCAGCTATTGTTTACTTATTTCAGGACTATACTGCTTCCTTCCATTGAAAGACTGTTGGAAACAAATCCACCCGAAGCGAATACTCATATTATTGGTTTTTTAAAAATTTTCGACATGCTAAAAAATGCTGACCCCCGATTTGTAGTGGAGGTGTTGGCTATCAGTTTCTCTATACCTGCTGACTGTCTGCCACTTCTTCCTCATGAGGCACTGCTTCAATACGAAGGATCGGCATATACACCACGCAATTTTTTAGATAGTCTCAGCCACAATAGACTCCTCCACCAAACCGAACTTTCTCCCTGGAAAGCTTCATTTTCTATGAGAGGTGAAGAACCTTTGGAATTAGAACTTTCCTATTTTCTATCAGGGGAGGAAGAACTGCTCCGCACTCCGGTTGTTATGAAGCCGGATTTGTACAGACTAGAAGCCTTGCTTGGTATACGTATACAAAGTGGTACACGACCGACAGGAATGTTGCGCGTAGATATCGAACCAAACGCCCTAGAAATTACTCAAGCAACAACAGTAAGACTGCCTCAAACGACTGTACACGAGCTAAGCCAGCCACCTGACCATTTCAGGCTTCACTATGAAACAGATCCTGATCGAGCAATCATGAAACCGTCACCACAGACTATACTGATGATTCAGATCCTCGGACAATTGCTATCCTACGGGCATCTGGAACAGTTAATTACTACTGACGCCAATATCATTGCGGATATGGGATGTGCTGCTGGCATCCTTGCCTCTGTGACTGATCATCTAATCTGGGGTCTTGGGGAAAAAATTCTTCAACACGAGGGAAGAGTTGTTGGATTAGAAATAGTAAATGCTGCAATCGAAATGGCAAAATCTAACTATACATTGAATAAGCATACTCTAATCGCTCCTGTTGAATTTTATCAATCAGATCTCTGGGATGCACTACCTGAGCATTACAAAGGTAAAGTTGCCTTTGCCTTCGGTAATTTCCCCTCCATGATGTTACCGATATTCCCCCAGGAATTCCTGGAAGCACATCCGGGATACTTGTCTGTGGCCATGTACGCCGGAGGTCATGAAGGAGGTCGGGATATCATCCTCAAAGCTCTAGAACAAGCTAAAGATATTCTCGCACCAAAAGGTATGTTCATGGCAATCATTCCAGACACCAATGACCTTCAGACCGTATTGGACCAAGCACATGAAATTGGTTTCGATGGGCTAGTCATCGCCGAGCAGTACGTTGAATACCGGAAAGATGTTTTTGAGAAAGCCTGGATAGAAGCAAAACAAGCGCTTGCTGTAGCGCATAAAAACGGCTTGCTCGGAGACATCACGCTACCCGATGATCTAACCTATGCCCAATATGTGGAAACGCAGGATGGTCATCTCTACGATATCCAGATAAGCGATCCTGAAGATCAAACTAACCAGACAGGTGAAACGCGCTGTTTTGAACGACTTTTTGTCGTCATGTTCGTGCGAAAAGAAAATCAAATACTAGATGATAAACCATCTAAATCTCAGAGTCGCCGAGCAAATCGCCGAGCAAATCGTCGAGCACATCATCAAAAAATAAATGATTGATCTTCTTGCATACCACCGCAGAACTCTCTACTATTATATTCTGTGATCTATAAGCGAGCCATTCATGTCCAACTCAGACCGCAAGGTCCTGATCCTCTCCACCGGCGGCACTATCGCCGCCGCTCCCCGCGCTAATGGTTGCCTCTATCCCGAGCCTCTGACCAGAGAACGCCTCCTCAAGGCAATTCCTGATCTGGAAGCCGGCTGCCGCATTGATGTTCTCCCGCTCATGTCCAAAGATTCTGTGAACATGGAGCCGCAGGACTGGGTGACCATCAGCGAAACGGTGTACGAAAATATCAACGCATACGACGGGATTGTTGTGATCCACGGGCTTGATACCCTTGCCTATACAGCCGCGGCACTCTCCCTCGCTCTGCATGACCTGCCTGTCCCGGTCGTCCTCGTCGGCTCTGCCACGCCCTGCGATTTCCCTGCTTCTGATGCACAGGAAGCCATCAGCAACGCAATGCTCGTTGCCTGCCGCTCCCAGATCGCGGAGGTCTGCATCATGAGCGATAGTCGTATTATCCGCGGCAATCGTGCCAAACGCATTCGGGAGATAGACCTGAAAAATTTTGCTAGCTCCGGGATTCCTCCCCTCGGCTACATCGACACGAAACGCATAACTTTTCAGGAACGCTACCGGAAGCGTTCAGTCTGCTCCTGCCGAATCGATGCTGCCTTTTCGCCTATGGTTACCGGTCTGACCATCTACCCCGGTTTCCCCCTGAAACTGCTTGAAGCAGCAATTGCAGCCCAGCCACAAAGCATCGTGCTCATGGGCTATGGATCCGGCTGCATCCCGGTGGAAGGTGCCTATTCACTTCTGCCACTGATCGAACAGTACAACCAGGAGATCCTCTTCGTTATTTCTTCCCAGATTGCTCACAGCCAGTGCTGGGTGGAAGCCCATCAAGTCGGGGATGTGCTGCTCCAGGCAGGCGCCGTGAGCGCCGGTGATATGACCTATGAAACGGCTCTGGTCAAACTCATGTGGATCCATGCCCACACCTCTGACCGCAGTGAAACCATCCACATGCTCAAATCCAACTATGCCGGTGAAATTTCTCCTCAAGCATTGAACGATGCTGACGATTATTTTGTTATGAAATAATTTTCCAAAGACGTCCTGTGCCTACATCCTATGTCCATACCAACCTCATCGCCTGAGACTGGAGAAAACTCTCCGATTTTTACATCCGGGTATTTGGTTGTATTCCTCAAGGCAAAGAAACTGCTTTATCCGGAGAGTGGATAAGCCAGGCAACCGGAGTACCACACGCCTCGCTGCATGGTATGCACCTGCTCCTACCCGGTCAGGGAAACAGCGGTGTAACCCTGGAAATTTTTCAATATAATCAAAACGAACCGCATTCGCTCCCGGTCTGTGCCAATCGGGAGGGACTTGGTCATCTGGCATTCGCGGTCGACGACGTTACGGCCATGCAGACAGCCGTTCTCGTAGCCGGAGGAAAATCACTTGGTCAAATCGCATCCAAGGCATTTGCACGCGGGACATTAACCTTCGTCTATGTTACCGATCCAGAAGACAACATCATCGAACTCACTCATTGGGAGCCAATCGGAAAATAGACAACTTTTTAATTTGTCTCTATACTAGCTCCTGTCTGAAAAACAGGAGTTTTTAGTACCCCATGTCATCCATTTTCCAAAAAATCAAGCAGACATTTATCCCGACCGCAGCCAGCGAATACTGCCTGGCGCTTGACGTTGGCACCGAGCTGGTCAAAGCCCTGCTCTTCAAGAACGAAGCCGGTCAGGGAAGGATACTCGGCGTCGGTCGTTTCCGCCAACGATTGCAGGATATGCAGTCCGGCACGGTCACTGATATTCAGGGCGTAGTTGAAAACTGCCAGGAAGCGATCGAGCAGGCCATGGAGCAGGCCGGCGTGGAAGCAGACCAGGTCATCATCGGCATTGCCGGCGAG
>JAKQHK010000128.1 GCA_029573015.1 bacterium | reverse complement strand
AACCCGGATACCCTCAAGCTGGCCGTACGCCCCTGTGAGGAGGATGAAAAGGACTCATTCCTCTGGTGCTCCGAAAAGGATGGCAAACGGAAGGCCAAGCAGATTACCTGCCGCCTGTTCTTCGCCAAAATCGTCAACCTGATGGGCTGGAATGCGGACTATCGCTATAAGCTGCTCGGCAAAATTATCCACAGCGGCGATGAAAACCTCATCATCTTTGACCTGACTGCTACGGAGATTTATCAGCGTATCGCCAAAGAAGGCGAAAAAGTAAAGACATCACGTACTCCCATTTTCCCCGCAGAATGGCAGAACCAGTTCGGGCTGCCGATTGAGGAACACAGAAAGCTCCTGCAGGTCAACATTTTCGATGGCTACACGGTTTTCGGCTTGCAGGACAAAGAAAAAACTGAAGAAAGCCATAGCCCAGAGCCACAATTGGGAGGAGAATCAGAATGATAAATGCAGCGGTAACGCCGTCAATACTAATAGACATAAAGAAAAACCGTATCCGTATCCACAAGAAAACCATTCATGCGCTTGGCGACCCGAAATATGTGCTGCTGCTCGTAAACCCGAAGGAAGCCACGGTAGGCGTCCTTTGCAGCGGTCGTGAACGCAACGCTCATCGAATACCACAGGCGACGATGGACAGCAAGCAGTGTTATGAGATATATAGCACGACTTTGATGCATGCCCTGCGCGAAGTATGCCCCAATCTCCATGACAGCGATTCCTACCGGATGTTCGGTGAAATTCTGCCGGAGAAGGGCATCGCGGTATTTACGATGAGCAATGCGGTGCTTATAGGGGATGAGAAGGAAGATGAGCTATGAGTGAGCCACAAGTATCCGCCTTGCGTATCGACCCTGAATTCAAAAGGCTCGTACCGCTACTGCCGCCAATTGAGCGCAGAATTATCGAAGACCGGCTTTGCTCCGGTACCCGGCACGGCAGCATAAGCGTTTGGGGAGCTTTAATTCTTGTCGATTATGAGTTGTTTGACCTTTGCCAACAAAAGCATATTCCTTTTGATATCGTCCGTGTATCGCTTAAGAACCGCGAAGAAGCTATGGCGTGGATATGTGCCAACCAGCTCAAGCGGAAAGACCTGACGGAAGAGATGCGGCGGTATCTTATTGGAAAAAGAGACACGATGGAGCGAATCCTCGGTGCTCATATCGCAGCTGGGATTAAACAGCAGAATAAGCGGCCAGCCATTCTTATAGGAGAGCCGAAATATGAGGATACCGCCAGCCGGACTCGTGAGAAGCTGGGGCTTGAGTATCATATTTCATACGGGACGGTCAGAAAATACTGCCTGTATGCGCAGATGATTGATACCGTTTCCATGACCGCGCCGCAGCTTGTGGCATCCATTCTGACCGGGAAGGTCAAAATATCTCACGAGCATCTGATAGTGCTGTCGCAGATGCCGGAAAAAGAGCTGCAGGAAATGAGTGAATATCTTCTGATGGAGGATAACAAGGTCGGTTACTCCAAATTTCGGGACATGCTGGGGTTAGGAACTGGTAGCGCATATGGTGTAGGCTCGCCACCAAAAGGCTCCATAAAGCAGATGCCTGCGTATGACCCGGATGCGGAGTTTTCCAGTCTCACGCTCACGATACCGTCTTGGATAAGCTCCGTCAACCGGGTGCGCACCGCTTCCGATATCAGTAAAACAAGCTTCACCGCGAGAAGCAAGCTGTCCGAGGCGCTGATTCATCTCAAATGCACAATAGATGTCATGCTGGCCGTGATTAAGGAGAAAAAGTGATGGACGATTATTCCATGTTCGTTCCCGATGTTCATTTTGAGCTGATACCCATCAAAAGTCTGGTATCCAATCAGGACTATCAGCGTAATCTGTCCAAGACACATATTCGGCGGACATCAGAAAATTTTGACCTCAACCAGATAAATCCGGTCAAGGTCAGCCGCCGTGATGGTATTAATTATGTGTTCAACGGACAGCATACAATCGAAATTGTGGCTACCGTCTCCGGCTCCCGGGATACGCCGGTATGGTGCATGATATATGACGAGCTGGACTACACACAGGAAGCTGATACCTTTGCCAACCAGCAAAAATTCGTCAAGCCGCTGGTTCCGTATGAAATTTTCATGGCAAATCTGGAGGCCGGGAACGACGAGCAGCTTATGATAAAATCTCTGGTGGAATCCTACGGCCTGCAGGTCGGATACTCCCGCTCCCCGGGCGTCATCTGTGCGGTGTCTTCGCTGGAGTTCATACAGGAGATGTATGGCTTTCATGTACTGGACAGGACTATCCGGCTCTGTGTCGGCACTTGGGAAGGCGAAATGAACTCGTTGTCCTCCAATATGCTAAAAGGCATTGCCCGTCTTATCGTGGCTTTTGAGGACGAAATGCGCGATGACGTCTTCAAAGACAAGGTTGGACGGTACTCGGCAAAGGAGATCAGTCGCACGGCTAAGGAACGCAAGGTTGGCTCTCTCGGCTATGCCGAAGCCATACTGATAGCTTATAACCGAAAGATGAAGAACACTCTGCGCTGGGCGAAGCTCTATACACGTAAGGGAGAGATGCCAGATGACATTGATTTCCGTGAAATGGATGCCGGGGCCGAAAGCGAAGAAGAATACGAGCAGAGCTCCATTGAAGGATGATTTTTAGTTCTTTTTGCTCATCTCTTTTTCCCAGCGGCGGCAAACGTCGCAGAGGGGCTCATCAAGATATGTCAATGCCTTGTCCTTAATCTCCTGCGGGATGCCATAGGCGGCCTCCG
>JAKQHK010000124.1 GCA_029573015.1 bacterium | reverse complement strand
GTATCAGCTTGACTGAAAAAATACTCTATGACACAGTATCTCCGGTTTCCATCTATTTATTCCATTAGTGTATTCAGCCACCATGACCCAACGAGCACCGTCAGCAGAAAATTTATTCTGGGGATTGCTACTTATCCTCATCGGCGCCCTCGCGCTCGCCCCTGCTTTTGGCATACAGATTGCAGTAAACCTCGCCATGCTCTGGCCACTGTTTCTCATCGTCCCCGGGTTGGGATTCTGGATTAGCTTTTTAACAAACAGCGACAGAAAAGAGGTAATCGGTCTGGTGATCCCGGCTACCATTCTCACGCTCCTCGGTGCTTTTTTCACGTTTTCCCTGTTTACTGGCTGGAAGTTTACCGGAGAACTATCATTTGTTTTCCCTCTCATTGTCGGATTGTCATTCTGGGCTGCCTGGGGACTCGGCAATCATGAAATCGGCTTCCTTATACCAGCCGTGATCCTGACGGTCATCGCCGCAGTCGTCTTCACTACTGTCAATCTGATGAAACTTTTTATCCCTTTTGCATTAATTGGGCTTGGCATCTATATGCTGATCCAGAAAGACACTAACGCACCCCATCAAGTAAAAGAGGAAAAGCAAATTAAACAAGAAAAAAGCGCTTCGCAAAAAAAGTCAGTTGATAAATAGAATTCTCCTGTACTTGACAATTACTTTTTTCTCGTATACTATACTGGTGTATAGTATACAGGTTGAATCATGAGCACACCTCTCAAACTCACCCATCATCTGAAGCGAATTGAAGGCCAAATGCAGGGCATAGAACGCATGATCGACGAAGAACGCGACTGTCAGGAGATCATCCAACAGATAATCGCAGTACGGGCCAGTCTCGCGACCATCGGCATTTCTCTCCTCACCCGCAATATGTCTGGTTGTCTGCGTTCAAAAAACAAAAAAACGTTCGAGACGACCATTAGCCAGCTATTTAAACTAACCTGATATCCATTATCCTAAACGAAAGGAATCGTATGAGCTACGTTACCCTCACCGATGCCAATTTTGACGAGGAAGTTCTCAAAGCCAAAGAGCCAGTTCTAGTTGATTTCTGGGCGCCCTGGTGCGGTCCGTGCCGCATGGTTGGTCCGGTCATCGAGAAGCTTGCAGCCGAATTCACCGGCAAAGTAAAAATCGGCAAACTCAACGTCGACGAAAACCAAGCCACCGCCCAGAAATACGGCATCATGTCCATCCCAACCATGAAATTTTTCAAAAACGGCGAAGTAGCAGAGGAAATGATCGGCGCCCAGCCGGAAAACATCCTGCGTGACAAACTAAACTCATATGCTCCGACTGCATAACTGCACCATACCTTCACCAGCTGCACAGGCACCCGTATGGGTGCCTTTTCTCTATCCCGGAGGATACCCATGCCCCTGTTCGAATATGTTTGCAGCAAGTGCCACACCAGCTTCGAAGAACTAGTCCAGCCCCACCAAACAGACAGTTTTTCCCCTCGCTGTCCTGCCTGCAATTCCAGTTCTGTCAGTAAAAAGTTATCGATAATCGCCAAACCGACTACCGAGGTAAGCAACCAGAGCGCCTCTTCCTGCGCCAGCGGTAACTGCCCTCTGGCAAATTCGCCATGCGCTCACGGTATGTGCGGGTTGAACTGATCACAAACGAATATGTAGTCTGTCAGTTAACGGAAAGCCCCGGCAGCCAAGGGGCTTTTTCATTGCATTGCCACTGTCTGCCCAGACAGTTATAATCTGGGTTGCCATAAAGGATAATTGCCATGCCCGACTACTCATATTGTCCTGTGTGCGGTCAGCACTTGCTGCTTGCGAATAACCCGAACAGACCGGTCGATCACTATGACTGCGAAGCGTGCGGTTTCATATTCTGGCAGAATTCCAAGCCAACCGCTTCAGCAATCATCTGCAAGCGTACCGGAGAAATTCTGCTCACCCAGCGGGCTATCCAACCCTATGCCGGCTGGTGGGATCTGCCCGGCGGTTTCCTCAAAAACGGAGAAGATCCAGTTCCCGCAGTCCAAAGGGAACTGCGGGAAGAACTGCACATGGAAATCGAGGTGTCAGACCTGCTATACGTGATAACCGATCAATATGGCGAACAGGGTGACTATACCCTCAACCTGTTTTACCGAGCCACACCACTCAACAACCCGCAAACCACCGCTGACGATGTGAGTGCGTACGACTGGTTCTCGCCGCACCGATTACCTGAACGCATCGCATTCCGATGCGTTCGGGAAGCACTATCCTGGTTCGTCCCGGCAATTATTGAAAAAGGATAAATGCGAAACGCATATACTTTGAAAATCACTCCTCCTGACCATCCGGTCTATAGCCGTTTGGAAGAAAAAATTTATAACACCAGCGACAATGTCAGTCTGCATTACTGGATCGCACGCGATTCTTTGGAAGGCAAACAGCCCATCGCGTTCCTGCATGGTCTGACCGGCAATCACAGTGGATTCATCGAATACCTGGAACCGCTTCTCGCTGCCGGTTATTGGCCGATTCTCTTCGATCTGCGCGGGCATGGTAAAAACAACAAACTACTCGACAGTAATGCCTTCAGTATCCAGCGTATTTGCCAGGACATCCATGAGATCCTGACTGCTGAAGGTATCAGCTCCCTGCACATGATCTCCCACTGTTACGGCTCGTATGTCGCGCTGTTCTTTCATGCGCTGTATCCGGATGCGCTGCAGACACTTACGCTCATAGAACCGTTTTATCTGGATCACCATACAACCTGCTTTCGCAGAAAAAAAAGCCTGTTACGCCCGGCTGCGAAGCCGTTCATGCGCGGGCTGGCAAGGCTGCCGTTGCGGATACCCCATCTGCGTCATCGCTATCTCTATCCCTACATTTATCAAGACCGCAATAAACCGCTTCCCTACTTCGTCATCCGGGATACGCTCAGCAATCCTATTCGTCTGCTGCAGGATGCGATACGGGCTGTCTGGGAAAGCCATGAAGAATTCGAGCACATCATTGCATCGTTTACTCCTATTCCCCTACTGTTCATCGCCGGTGAAAAAGACACCTTCGTCCCGCAATCCTATGTAGAAAATCTCTATACGTTGCTGAAGGAAAAAACACCGTCGCAATTTGTCTCTTTTCCGAAGACAGGTCATACCCTTCCGGTCAAATATCCGGAACTACTAGCTGAGCGCATCCTCATGTTTATCCAGTCTAAAGAGTAACTATGATCGTCAATATCATCTCCGAGACCGGCATCTCCCGTGCCCAGGGCATGCACATCGCATTTTTGAACCATGTCGAAACGCTCAAACGCGCTGGTATTACCCATGCGCATACAATCGGCCCTCTCTTTTGGCTCCACTGGCTGAAAACGCATGGCAACATCCTGATTACCGCTCATAGCGTACCGGTAAAAAATTATTTGTCAGTATCTCGCAACTCAGACCGGGCAAAAAACAAAACTTGTTTGAAATAATTACCAATACCAGCACCTAAGGTAATATCTGCGATAGTCCGGCACTCATCAAGCATCGCTCTCCACAATCCAGTCTTCAGCACTTTTACGGTATTTATTCCGGAAAAAGCTATCCAATTAACCTTTTTGTGTTCATTCATCATGTATGTGTTGATTGCGGTCTCCAACTGCCAACGTTGAATAGGTTTGTTATAAATTTTCTTCAAATCATCACGCTTCATGATGCGCTCGCCCGTAAAAAGAACATCCCCCCTGGTCAATCGAACGGTTAACCAATCATTCACTCTGCGCAGTATCAGCATATCGAGCATATTGTGCGAATGAAATAGCTGTATGGCGTGTTCAATTTCTTCAGCGATGCAATGTTGCAAATCTGCATCTATTAAAACAATAGTTTTCCCTTGTGCTCGTTCTAAACCGCTTTCTACTGCTTTGGTTTTTCCCAAATTTTCAGTATGTCTGACAAATGTAACCATTGGATAACGTTGACGCATATCCGATGTATGATCGATATCCGATCCGTCGTCGACACATACTATCTCATCAATTACTGATACGCGAATAATCTGATCAAGAACAGTACTCAATCGATGTGCTTCATTATAATATGGTATAATACAGGTCGTTCTCATTTTTTTAATGTTAGTAATGCAATTAAACATCTGTATTGTATAGCAACGGTAATTAATTTGCCTAGTAGGCTGTATATATGAAACGGCATTTTAAAAAAATTGCCTACTCCGTCTCAGGCGATGGCGGTGGGCATGTTTCACGAAATCAATTCATCATCAATCACCTCTCCCGATCGCATCAGGTAGATATTTACTCATTCGGCAACACTCTCACCGTCTATCAAAAACTGTACGAAACAAATCCCCGAATCACGTGCCAGGAAATCCCGGGTATTGTTGCCAATTTCAACAATAACTCCTTTTCTATCCTTGACTCAGTCAAAGCAAATGCAAAAAATCTCTTGAGCGTACCGTTTATTTTCCGCCGGATGGCGCGCCACATATGCGAACAGCACTATGACCTGTCCATATCTGACTGTGAATTTTATTTTTCCTATGCGGCGCGGCTGGCGAGCAAAAGGTGTGACCTCCGATGCATCCATATCAACCACCATCCGGTATTTTCCGCGAGCGATCTTTCCTTTCCCTCTTTGCCATTTGGGATGCGCTCGATCTATCGCATCATGTCAAAACACTACATGCCTGATGCGAACGAAATTTGGATCAACTCGTTTTATCGTCCCCAAACCTTCTATCAGAAAAACATGCACTATATCGGGCCAGTTCTCCGCCAAACGATACTGACTACAGTTCCCTCTGACCTGGGACACGTACTTGTCTACCTCAAGCACTCGATCGCCGACAAGCTGTATCCACTCCTGACAACCGTATCGGATAGCAATTTCATCGTTTATGCCGCGGAACCGGAGCAGTATCAGCAACACTCTCATATCATCCTGAAAAAAAACGATCCTGGTTCTGAATTTGTGGCAGATCTTGCTTCTAGTTCTGCCGTCATTGGTGTGGCTGGCATCGATCTGCCGAGCGAAGCCATTTACCTCGGGAAACCTGTTCTCGGTATCGCGGAGCACAACCAGTTCGAGCAGTATATTAACGGGCACCAGCTTATGCTCACCGGCGGTGGGATGTGGACCACGAGTCGTAAGCTTAATGCCGAACTGATTCGCCAGTTTCTGACCGACAGAGACAAACTTGCCCAAGGTATGCTAGACTTCCGCAAGGAACGGTTTACCACCGGTAACACCGAGGTAATCAAACGCCTAGAGGCATACATCTCATGAAAAAAATTCTCATTCTGTTTTCAGATACGGGCGGTGGTCATCGCGCTGGAGCGGAAGCAATCAAGGCTGCTCTGGAAGAACTGTATCCCGGTCAGGTAGACATAATGCTGACGGACGGATTCAAGGAGCTGGGTACGATGATCGGGAAGATTTTTCCTCCGGCTTTTCCTTTTTCGGTTAAATATGGACGGAAAGCATGGGAAATCGGTTACCGCCTCACCAACCGCTCCTATGGAGCGAGAATCATGTCATCGCTTCCCTTAACCAAAGAATGGAAGCAGTACCTGCAAAAAAACAATCCGGACCTGATCGTTTCCTGTCATGCTTTGCTAGCTACGCCTGCCATTAACGGTTTACGCCGAATAAAAAAAGAGAATTGCCCGGTTGTGCCTGTGATCCTCGACCTCATCTCTATGCATCACGCCTGGATAGCTCCCGATGCCCACTCCTATGTCGTTCCGACCCAAGAAACCTGCAATAGGGTGATTGAAAGCGGCATCGATGCATCACGCGTTAAACTTCTTGGCATGCCCCTGCATCCAAAATTCAGCAAAATCAGTCCAGCGCCTGCCAGAACCGCAACTGACCCTGTTCGCATCCTGGTGACTGGAGGCGGAGATGGCATCGGCGCTATGCCCAAATACCTGAAGGCGCTGGATCAAGTACGCCAACCGCTGCAAATTAATGTTGTCTGCGGTAGGAATCGCCGGTTACAACATGACATTTCAGAAAAACAATTCAAGCATCCAGTCAATACGCTCGGGTTTATCAGCAACATCGAAGAATTCATGCGGACAAGCGATATCATCCTTGCCAAAGCCGGTCCATTTGCAGTGAGCGAATCCATCATTTGCGGCAAACCGATCATCCTGTATGATTTCATACCCGGTCTGGAAGAGGGCAATATTCTCTTTGTGGAACGTTATCAGGTCGGACGCTACATCCAGCATCCCAATGAGATGCAGGCAGCCATCAACTGGTGCCTTTCCCAGGCTGATTCCGTAGCAGACCGGAGTAAAACCATCCTGGATGCACGCGCCTCCTATGCGATTGCCCGCTATCTCGTGAGCATCATATCCTGAAACACATACATCATGTCCCCGAAAAAAACGAACAATAAACCGCATGTCCTGATCATCGGCGCCGGC
>JAKQHK010000119.1 GCA_029573015.1 bacterium | reverse complement strand
TATACATCAAGAATCAACAGCAGATATACTAAAAACTATGCTGGATTTAAAGACCGAAGCATCAGCAGCACAATATGATATTAATTTCGATGCACTGCGATCGGAATTCGAAGCTAGCATAAATAATCAAAACAGCGATTTTCCTCCTGAAGATCGAGTATACTAAATCCATAGAACGCTTGTCTCCTTATTATTTACCTCATTAAGAAGGTTGCATAATCCGAACCATGCGAATTCTCATCCCGGTAATCACCACAGGTTTTCCCTGGTAAGCTGACCAGATCGTCGAATGCGTCATAGCTACGCGGCCGCCAATTTGGCGGCCGCGTTTTTTATTCTCTAATAGCATCATCCCATGACCAACCCCATACTCTCCATGTTCCGCCAGACCTGGCTCTACGGTCGCGGTCAGCGGCGCCGGCTGCTGTTGACCTACTTGCTGCTCATCCTGTCCAATCTCGTTGACCTCACCCCGCCGCTCATCTTCGGTTTGCTTCTAAACAGACTACAGACCGGTGGTGAAACACTTGCCCGGGATGTTGTCGCCTTACTGCTCGTCAATGCCGCTCTGCCGTTCTTTTTCTGGATGTTCCACGGCAATGGCAGGGTGCTTGAGCTGAAAACCTCCTACCATGTGGTCAAGAACTTCACCGATGACATGTACAGCAAGATCAGCAGCCTGCCTCTCGCCTGGCATAAAAATCATCATACCGGCGACACGATTGACCGGCTGCGCAAAGCCGCCCAGGCGATCGGTGCTTTCTCCGAGGAAACATTCATGATCATCAGCACCCTCATGCGCTTCCTGGTCACCCTGACTGCCGTGACGATATTCGCTCCGATGATCGGTCTTGTGTCACTCGGCATTTGCTTGATCATCTTTGCAACCATCCTCTGGTTTGACAAGCGTCTGATACGGCAGATTCAGGAGGTCAACCGGCGTGATCATGCTATTGCGACTACCCTGCATGACTATCTCACCAATATCGTCACCGTAATTACCCTGCGTATCGAAACGCTTTCGCGCAGCGTCATCGGCCAACGTCTCAGGGCTAAGTATGAACCATACACCCGACAGATCGTCTTTAACGAGGTAAAATGGTTCTCCATCTCCATGCTGCTCACTACCATGAGTTTCCTGATCATGAGTACGTACATCCTTCAACTTGTACAAGCCGGTAGTCTCATCATGATCGGCACGGTTACCATGCTATTCCAGTACGTCGAACGGCTGAATTATGCCTTCTTTGACTTTGCCTGGCAGTACGGAACGCTGGTGCGCCGGCATACGGACCTCAAGGCAGTTAACCCGATCCTGGAAGCGTACGCATCCCAGACTGTAGCAGATAGAAAAGAATCGCCCCGCACCTGGAAAAAAATTAAAATATCAAACCTAAATTTCACCTACGAAGATGAAGACCAGCAGACACAGCAGTTAAGGGATATCAAACTGACACTGGAGCGCGGACGCAAGCTAGCCTTTGTCGGCGAAAGCGGCTCAGGTAAAAGCACGCTTATGCTCATCCTGCGCGGGCTGTTTTCTGCCCAGCAGGTGCAGGTCGATATCGATGGCTGGACAACCAGCGATCTTCGCGTTTTATCCGGCTACACGACGCTCATTCCCCAGGATCCGGAAATATTCGATAACACCATCGAGTACAACATCACCGCCGGAATTCCTGCCCGGGAGGAGGATGTCAGCATCGCAGCCGAGATCGCCCGCTTTAACCGGGTTATTGAGCGTTTACCCAGAGGACTGCAAACACATGTCATGGAAAAGGGTGTGAATCTATCCGGTGGTGAGAAACAGCGTCTGGCTCTAGCCCGCGGCATCTTCGCGGCTGCAGACAGTTCCCTGATCTTGCTTGACGAGCCAACAAGCAGCGTTGATCCGGTCAATGAAGTGGCCATCTACAAGCAGCTGATCCGCCATTTTGCCGGCAGGTGTCTCGTCTCTTCGATTCACAAACTGCACCTCCTGCCTCTATTCGATCGCATTTACGTTTTTTCCCGGGGATGTCTCGTGGAACAGGGATCGTTTCACGATCTGTTGCTGCAGCAGGGAGAATTGAGTAAGATGTGGAAGGAATATCAGGTGTCCCGCCACGTAGAGGGATAAATATATGATTACCTATGATGATTTCAGCAAAGTAGACATCCGAGTCGGCACGGTCATTCAGGCAGAAAATCTGGCAGATGGTAAGTACTCAACGCATAAGCTGCATATAGACTTCGGACCGGAAATCGGACAGAAGAAATCCTGCGCACGACTGGTTCGCTACAAGCCTGAAGCATTGATCGGACGGCAGGTCCTGGCGGTAGTCAATTTCCCACCCAAACAGATCGGGAAAAATATCTCGGAGGTTCTGGTCCTCGGTGTACCGGATACTGATGGTAACTGTGTCCTCATACATCCAGATAGTCAGATTCCTCCCGGCGCGAAACTCTTCTAATTTACTCATTAGTCAAATGAGTCAAGGTCATGAGCAACAAATCCCTTCTCGTCGTCAGCAGCTGTCTGGTGATCGTGGTCAGCGCTCTCCTGTATCTCCGCCTCACTGATGAGAGCGCTACGTCTACCCAGGGAACAGAGTCAACCCAGACCGCTGATGCACAGCCTGAAAAGCTTACCGAAGAGCAGGCTATCGAGCTGGTCAAAGCGTTGCCGGATGTAGCACAATGGATCGCCGCCGTGGAAGCGAACGATGACGCGGATTCACAGCCGATATTCGATGCTAATCTGGACGCTGACGGCAATTACAGCGTTCACGCTTTTGAGGCATTTTCCGACCATACGGCAACGTTTAACTGGTTTACCGTTGACCCTGAGTCGAAAAAAATAACCGAAATGTTCTCCACCTCAGATAATGATCGACAGGTCGAACTTTCGACTGGTTCCGTCTCGCTCGTGCCCTACGCAGTTGAAACGCTCTCGTTCCTTTATCCGGAGAGTCTGCTAGACCTGACTGAAACAGAAAAAAACACGGCACTGGTGCTGAAGCATTCGATACCGTATGAACATGCTGACCCCTGCAACTTCGACATCGGGGATGACTTGACGGAACTCATAGATTTTCATGTTGTCATCAAGACGTATGATCAAGGTCTTATCTTTGCTATTGATGCGGAACAGGACAGGGAAGCTCTGGCGGAGTATA
>JAKQHK010000105.1 GCA_029573015.1 bacterium | reverse complement strand
AGGAGTGCTGATTAAAGTACTGGGAGTGTTCGCGCTCGTCAGGGTGATCTTTACGCTTTTTCATCGTGCTGACGTATTTCTCGACCTGCTCGCCCTGCTGGGTATCCTGTCCATCCTGCTCGGGGCAGTACTGGCTCTGGCGCAATGGGATTACAAACGACTGCTCGCTTACTCGAGCATTAGTCAGGTCGGATACATTATTCTTGGCATCGGTATTGGTACGCCTCTGGGTGTCATGGGAGCATTGCTCCATATGCTCAACCATGGGGTTTTCAAATCATTGCTTTTTTTGAATGCCGGAGCAGTTGAATACCGTCTGGGTACCCGTGACATCCGGGAAATGGGTGGGTTGGAAAACCGCATGCCCCTCACGTCGACATCGGCGATCTTCGGTTTTCTCTCCCTGGCTGGAGTACCGCCGCTGAACGGATTCTGGAGCAAACTGTTTATCATCCTGGCAGCTATCCAGGTCGGGGCAAATGGATACGCCGTGATCGCGGCGCTTGCCAGTGTCATCACTCTCGGCTATGCGCTGAAAGTCATGAAGCAGGCGTTTTTCGGTGAACTGAATACAAAGTGGGAAAATGTCCGCGAGATTCCCTGGACCATGGGAGGAGCGCTGGTTTTTCTCAGTATCCTCTGTGTGGTCATGGGTCTTGGTATCGGCGTTCTGCTCGACGAGCTGGTCATACCGGCGGTAGATATGCTATTCCTGTAACTATCCGTTAATCAGGCGATGAGCTATGATTTTTGATTTTCTGGTAATCAGTTTGATCATCATGTTGACTGTAGCCATCCTCAGCCGCAGTCTCCTGCCGGCAGCGATATTTTTGGCTTTTTCCAGTATCGTAGCCAGCGTTATTTTCTTCCTCATGCAGGCAATGTGGGTGGGAATTTTCGAAATAACCATTGTTGCCGGTTTGATCACAGTGCTTTTCATCTCGGCGATCAGCCTCACCAAAGATCTCAAGGAAGAGGTGGAAAGCGATACACCACTCTATCTGTTCTGGCCGGTGTTCATCTCCTTTGTCTTTTTTGTCATCTGGGGCGTAAGTTCACTCGCCATGCCAGAGGGATCTTTTGCACACCTCGGTCCTGATACGTTCAAACAGGTGCTGTGGGGGGAGCGCAAGGCAGATATTATCGGTCAGATCGCCATCATACTTGTGGGAATCTTTGGGATAGCCGCTTTTTTTCGTAAACCGCTGCATCAGGCATCTGAAGCTTCTGGACCGGGGGACAACGCATCACCTACCACCCCAACCACATCGGAGGAGGAATAACCATGGACAATTCCTTACTGTACAACTGGCAGTCATTGCTGGCTGTCGGGATCATCATCCTCGGGCTGGGAGTGTATGCGATAGTGTTTTTCCGTAATCTCGTGAAAATATTTCTCGGACTCGAAGTATTTTCCAAAGGCATTGCCCTCATATTCTTGGCAGCTGGCAGCGCCAACGGCAAGCTTGCCTTGGCCCAATCGTTTGTAGTGACCTATATCGTCATCGAAGCAGTCCTGGCTACCGTAGCGTTAAGCTTGATCGTGCATACCTATCAAAACTACGGGACACTTGATATTCGCAAATTGAGCAAACTGAAAGGATAGGGGAATGAACATTTTAGTTTCACCGCCGGTTGTCTTTGCTTTTTTCATCCTCATCGGTTTGGGGATTTACGGACTTGGGGCTTTGCTAGCGCCTCCAGCCAATCCGACCCCGGGCAAGCTGAGCTCCTATGCAGGAGGGGAGGATATCGATCACCAGCAGGTTCCTTTTTCCTATCAGGATTTTTTCCGGACTGCTTTGTTTTATACCGTCATGGAGGTAGCTGCGTTAGTAATCGCGACTATACCCTCCGGGCAAAACGCTCTCTGGGCTTTTTTCTATCTTTTTGCTGTAGCCATCGGTATCGCTACCTTGACCTTTAAGTATGATTAACCAGCTCTTGCAGATCAGTAGTTCTGTTATACAATGTATGTACAATCAAGGATCATAAGACATGAAGAAAAGCGTCATCGCACGGATAAAAGAATGGGCTCGCCTTAATTCCCTGTGGGTTTTGCATTTCAACTCCGGTGCTTGTAATGGTTGCGACATTGAGATACTCGATGCCTTGACTCCCCGGTATGATGTGGAACGATTCGGCATCAGGCTGAAAGCCAGCCCGCGACATGCGGATGTCTTGCTCGCTTCCGGACCGGTTAACCATCAGTCAGCCGCCCGGCTGAAACGCATTTATGACCAGATGCCTGACCCCAAGATCGTTATCGCGGTTGGGACCTGTGCCTGTTCCGGGGGAGTGTTCCGTGGATGCTATAACATCCATTCCGGTATTGACAGTGCTGTACCGGTAGATGCCTATATCACCGGTTGTCCGGTCAAGCCGGAAGCGATCATCGATGCAGTTGCCAAACTTATCAATAAAGTTAAAGCAGCCTAAGGGAGATACCTATGACAGACATTTCTTCGACGACGCCAGCAGTGCAAGAAGCGCACGTACCTCAGACAGATGCGTTGCTTGAACGGATGAAAACCCTTTTGCCCGGTGCGACTGCGGTCAAGCGCCGCGACCGGCGGTATGAAGTGGATACTACTCCTGAGCAGTTGCTGACTGTTTTGGAAACGTTGAAATCCTCTGATCTGGGTTTCGGATTTGTCTGTACGATTGTTGGCTTTGATGATGGCACACAGCTGGGGACCAAATACATCCTGGGCGACAAAGCATTGGTCTGCAGCGTGACGGTCAGGGTTCCCAACGACAATCCGGTCCTGCCTACCTCGACAGGTATATTTCCTGCGTCAGTCCTCTACGAGCGTGAGGTGCATGATGTGGTTGGTATCAGGTTCACCGGTCATCCCAATTTATCCCGCCTCATCCTCGCGGATGATTGGCCAGAAGCGGTGTATCCCCTGCGTAAGGACTATCAATTTTTTAAAGATGAAGCGGGCATACCGGTCAAGGGATGCTTGCTTGTAGATACAGCGAATAAAATTCAAATTAAGAAGTAGCCAGTTTCGGTCATCGGCTGGCAGTATAGTGTGGGAGGTGTGTCATGGGACTGGTAAACATTGCGGTCGGGCCGCAGCACCCGGCGCTTAAAGAGCCGATTAATTTTTCCTTTCAAACTGACGGCGAACGCATTGTCAGCGCTGACGCCCGTATCGGCTATGCCCATCGCGGTATTGAGAAGGGTATGGAACAAAATAACTATGTGCAAGGGCTATTTCTGACCGAACGTATCTGCGGTATCTGCTCGCATGCGCATTCTATGTCCTACGTCATGGCCGTCGAGGAAGCTATGAAGATTGAGCCGCCGAAACGTGCCCAGTATATCCGCTGTATCGTCGGCGAGCTGGAACGTCTGCACAGCCATTTGCTTTGGATCGGGGTAGCTGCGCATGAAGTTGGTTTTGATACGGTATTCATGTACAGCTGGAAAGATCGGGAAGTGGTCATGGATATCCTAGAACGCCTGAGTGGTAATCGGGTCAACTATGCAATCAATATTTTCGGCGGGGTCAAACGGGATATTGATGCGGAACAAGCCAAGGATATCCTGAAAAAAATCGAAAAGCTGGAGAAGCGTCTTCAGTACTATATCGATATCGGTGAACATGAACCGAGCTTCGTGGCCCGCTTTAAAGATGTCGGCGTTTTAACGAGTGAACAGGCGAGCTCTCTCGGAGCTGTTGGGCCCACGGCCCGCGGTTCCGGGGTCACGGTTGATCATCGTAAGGACGATATATTCGCTATTTATCATGAAATCGATTTTACTGTCTGCATTGAACAGGCGGGTGATGCCCTGGCACGCTATATCGTCCGGGCGCGTGAGCTCGTTGAATCATGTAAAATTATCAGACAATTGCTCGAAAAAATGCCGGAAGGCGAAATCAAGGTAAAGCACCCCCGCAAGGCGGGACCGGCAGAAGTCGTAGCCCGGTATGAAGCTCCCCGGGGAGAGGATGTCCACTATCTCTGGGCAGACGGGAGTGATAAACCGTTTCGCTACAAAGTCCGCGCTCCCACGCTGGCTGCCATCCCTGCCACGCTGGAAATGTTCAAGAATGCACATGTTGCTGATATCCCCGTGATTATTGCTTCCATCGATCCATGCATATCCTGCACCGACCGAGCGATAGCTCTGACAGATAGCCGGACAGGTAGCACCATGAGCTGGAAGGAGCTGCGGGATTTCAGCAACCGCTGGTATGCCGACCGGTCGCGCCGGTAATTTTTGTTAGCTATTAGCATCAGATAGAGAGTCATGAACGAAACGTTACAGGTTCTTTTTTCCCTCTTCATTTTTCCGGGTTTGTTCGGGATGGTGGCTCTGGCCTTGCTCGCTGATTGGGTGGACCGCAAGGTTTATGCCCGGGTACAGCAACGGGTTGGTCCGATGTACACCGGCAAGGCAGGTATCCTGCAACCGCTTGCAGACGTAATCAAACTGCTTTCCAAAGAGGATATTACCCCGGGCGAATCGAGCAAGTTCATGTTCAACTTCTTGCCACTCGCTGCCTTCGCAGCGGTGATGAGCGCCGCGCTGTTGCTGCCTATCGGTTTTCTCAACGCCTATAATTCCTTCCCGGGCGATCTGCTGATCATGCTGTATCTCTTGGGTTTGCCGACGATCGTGTATTTTCTGGCCGGCTGGCATTCTCACAGCTATTTTGGCATATTCGGGGGAGTACGGGCGGTAACTCAGCTATTCGCATACGAAGTGCCGTTCCTGCTTGCGGTGCTGACGCCTGCCCTGCTTACGGGGAGTTGGCAGCTCAGCGAAATCAGCAGACTTTCTGCTTCGCATCCGCTATATCTGCTCGCGCATCTGCTGGCATTTACTGTTGCCATACTGGGATTGCAGGCCAAACTGGAGCGCGTTCCCTTTGATATACCCGAAGCGGAAACCGAAATAGTCGGAGGTCCGACAACCGAGTATTCGGGACGCAAGCTGGCGGTTCTCCACCTGACCCATGAGCTCATGTTCGTGGTTGGCAGTGCTACCCTGGCATCCATATTTCTCGGGGGCTTTGGCAGTGGCTTATGGCAGTTTCCGTTGTTCCTCGTGAAGACGTTCGCCATCATTTTCATATTATCGTTGATGCGGGCTGCGGCTGCCCGCATGCGTATCGATCAGCTTATCGAATTCAGCTGGAAATATCTCGCGCCCATGAGCTGTCTGCAGTTTCTCTTTATCATTGTCCTCAAGGTTCTGGAGATTGCGTAGACACAGGATCTGGATTACATATTAGCGAAAATACGCCATGAAAGTCGGTTTTCTCCTCCCGGAATTGCTGAAAAATTTGTTCAAAAAACCAGAAACGACCAAATATCCGTTTGAAGCCAGCCCGGTGCAGGTCGGTTTTCGTGGTTATCCGGAATTTTCTTCCGATAAATGTATTGGCTGCAAGCGCTGCGAAAATGATTGTCCTGCAGAAGCCATATTCATGATTCAGACCAACGAAGCGGAAAAGCCGAAAGATCGCAAGTTCAAGATGAAACTGTACAAAGACCGCTGTATCCGCTGCGGACAGTGCGTATACGCCTGCCCGGTGCAGGCGTTAAAAATGAACGAGGAGTACGAGACTGCCCGGTTTGACCGCGCGGGGTATCTGATTGAAGAGGAGTAGGCTTTAGACTTAGGGCTGCTATCGCTGACGCCGGGGAAACCTGGCGTTCTTTGTACCAAGCGGGGAGTGCTGGCAAGGGAGCGTTATGGCATCAACGGAGTGGAAAAATACCTTGGTTGAATTCTTGTCTGGTTATACCAAACTGGTGATTATCGGCGTGGGGAATGAATTGCGCGGGGATGATGTGGTGGGATTGAAAATCGTTGAAGGTTTACAGAAAGCAGCTAAGAGGAATGATGTTTCCTTGGTACTAGCCGGTTCGGTTATCGAAAATTACATCGGACCGGTCTTGCGCGAACAGCCAAGCCATATACTCATCTGTGATGCAGTGGCCACTGCTACGTATCCAGCGGGAACTATTTTGACCTTACGACCAGAAGAGCTGGAAAGCAGCTTCCATTCTTCGCACACCATGCCGCTGTCCTTTTTTCTTCAGCTGGTGAGCAATGAACAGCCTCTTAAAGCTTTGGGGCTGGCAATAGTTGCACAGCAGATAGGGATTGGGGATAAGATGTCACAAATTGTTGCAAAGTCGGTCGCAGATGTGGTCGGATCGCTGCAAAGTATGCTTGCTACGCTATAAGGATTAATTGCGTAATGCGGTTGTATGTGCAATTGTTTGCGGTTTTGTGGCGACAACCAATCCAGATGCTGTTTGTTCCGCATTCAGTATCATCGTTAGGTGCTCAACAAGAGCAGCTAGGCGCACTGCTTCATCTGGGTTTGTGCTTTCAGTATTACGAGCGTTTTTTCTTCTTAATCCAATAAGCATCGCCTGCAAGTCACTTTTTACTGCTTCTGTGATCAGCATCGCTTGTGTAGTATCAATCTGCAGAAGGTGTTCAGCTGCAGCATGAATCTTCGTTAGGGATGTATATATATCTTTAGGAGTTCTTGCTTGACGTAAAGTCGCACGTTCACGATTGATTGTGTCAACAAGATTTTCTGTGATTAGTTCTGCTTCACCCTGTTTTAGCGTTAGAATATCAGACATTTTTTTAAGATTAAGATAATATGTATTCTAATCTTTATAGTATATATGGTTGTCCGAAATACGTCAAAAGTTTTGTAAGTATATAACGTTTTTATGTTATAGTTTGAACGCTTCTAGAGGATTGATTATGGCGATTGAGCAGATAGTAATAAATGGTATTGTGCAGGGAATCGGTTTCCGACCGGCTGTCTATGAACTTGCAACCAGACTCGGCTTGTCCGGCTGTGTGTACAACGACGCACGCGGCGTGATCGTCGAGGTAGCAGGAGAGCAACAGCTACTAGATACGTTTGCGAAAGAAATAACCGCGTTCCAGTTGAACAAGATGAAAATCGAGCAGTTTGAGCGCAAACCGCTTGTCGCATTTTCACCACAGGCTGGTAGTACAGACATCAGTGCGTCTGCCAGTGGATTTCGAATTCTTGCCACGCAGGTAGCAACTGCCGCTGTCACGTTTATGCCGCCGGATTTGGCTGTATGCGAGTCGTGCAAGGCGGACATGCAAAACACGAAGGATACGCGGCGTCATGGTTATTTCCTTACTGCCTGTACACAGTGCGGACCGCGGTTTACCGTTATAGAAAAAATGCCATACCGGCGGGAAGATACGGTTATGCAGGCATTTCCTCTTTGTAAGGATTGCCTGCGGGAGTATGAGCAACCGACAACCCGGCGTTTTAACTTTGAAACAAATACCTGTCGTACCTGTGGACCAAAGTTACGCTTTGCTGAAATAATCGCAGGTAAGCCACGCATCACTAAAACTTCCGATCCCATTGATCTGACACGTAAATACCTGGCAGACGGGAAAATAATCGCTATTAAAGGGGTGGGAGGATTCCATATTGCGGTTGATGCGTGCAGCGAGGAAGCGGTTGAACGTTTGCGTGTTTTGAAAAAGCGCCCGCACAAACCGTTTGCAGTCATGTTTCCCGATATTGCTACGCTACGCAGCTATGCATATGTCAGTGCAGATGAACAACACGCACTTGAATCGCTGGAAAGTCCGATAGTTTTAACCCCCCTCATATATTCTCCCTCCTTCTCAGGGGGGATACAAGACAGTCGGACTCCCCCTGCTCAGGGGGGAGTGAGGGGATTAGCTGCTGGCATCGCCCCGGGACAGTATGCGATCGGTGCCATGCTGCCGTATTCGCCCCTGCATGCGCTATTGGTAGACCGACCA
>JAKQHK010000074.1 GCA_029573015.1 bacterium | reverse complement strand
CGGATATGTGCTTCTGGACGGCCATCTCTACTATGACGACGATCCGCCTGTGTTTCCGGAAAAAGGTAGTCTTGATCCACAGTTTATGTACTGGGTGCAAAATATCACCCCCAACAGCGCGACCTTTCACATTCATTTGCTCGACACCCGGGTTCCTGACCCGGGAGCCTACCGCCAGCAGACCGGTCTTAGTCTTGAAAGAATCTACTACAAAGCTTCCCCGGACGGGAGTCAGGACAGTTGGGGCTACTCCAATACTTCCGGGACGTGGGTGGCGCTCGGGCATGATATGTCACCCACTGCCTGGAAACAGGTAGAGCAGGTTGAACAGTCGCTACCTGGGTGCGAGCCACATATAAGTTGTGTGACCGAGACAGATGTGACCCTCGGGGACAAAATCAGTTACGCCCAGTGGGGTAACGCCGAGATAGTGCGGGTGTTTGTTGATTTTTCCCAGCACCCCTATGATATCGGCGATCCGGTGGACCAGCAGAACAAGACCCGCGTTTCCCCCAAATCAGTAGTCATGTTCAAGGCAGTTGACATGGCAGGCAACGTCCGGTTTTCTGACCGGATCAGCTCCACCCCCTGGCTGAAGACCGACCAAGGGGATGTGCACTCCAATCGCAAGGTGATCATGTTCCATCCTCCTCCGGAATCAGAAGCCGGGGTTGCCTACATGCTTTCCTCGGGCGACAGTATCACGCCCGCTGATTCCCTCAGCGCCCGCGGCTGGGAGCTGGAAAACTATCCAGGCTATTTACAGCCGCTCGAATGGCCGGAGCTGGAGTATGATGCGTTAGTTGCCATGGCGCAGGCAGGCGGGACGATCGATGACGGGAAGGGGGATGGCGGAGTGATCACTGCTAGTTCGCTCGACTTCTTTATAGGAGGGAGCGGTAATACATTTGATCTGCAGGGTGTGTATTATAAACAGGGGAATCTGTCCATTGGTTATACTGGAGGGTATGAAGGGGTAACTGGTCGGGATGCGGCCACGGTCATTGTGGAGGGAGATTTAATCATTACCGACAATGTTATCCTCAACAATGGCGGGTATCTCGCTTTTCTCGTCAGGGGAAACATTACTATTAACGGTCATGTGAGCGAAATACATGGCACGTATGTAGCTGATTATGAAACCACGGGCACGACCAAAGGAGTGATCGATACTGGCGATGACGTGAGCAGTCCAACGCAGTTGCTCGTTGTCGGACAGCTCATCGCCCGGGGCGGTTTTGTCTTCAATCGCGTGTATACCGGCGGATTTGATGGTTCGACGTTTGTCAGCCAGCCGGCTGAGTATGTGGTGTATGATCCGCAGGTCGTAGTCAATATTCCCCCCGGCCTAGCGGAAATCCCCAGCCTCGGAGCCTGGGAAGAAGTCAGGCCGCAGTAGCAGGGGAAAGGGTACAGGGGATAGGGGATAGGAGAGATGATCTGATGGATCGTCTCTTTTTTATTATGTGCATGATATAATGCGGTTAGATTTGGAGAAGCACATGCTTGATGAAAAAAAGTTACAGGCATACCTCAGCCGCAGTAAAATCCCTGCCTACCGGTTCCGGCAGATAGTAGCTGCCGTATATCAGCGGGGTGTGCTCGACTATCGCCAGATGACTGATATTCCGGTGGCTTTGCAGGATGAGCTTGCCGGGCAGTTCCCGCCTGTTTCCCTGCAGGTGCAGACAAGGCAGGCGAGTGCGGATGATCAGACGCAGAAATTAGCCCTGCGTACCGCTGATGGTGCGATAGTTGAAATCGTGATTCTCCATAATGCGACCGGCAGGGTATCTGTCTGCATTTCGTCTCAGATTGGCTGTGCGGTGGGCTGTGCGTTTTGCGCCACCGGGCGCATGGGGTTTCGGCGGGATCTGACTGCCGGGGAAATCGTCGACCAGGTACTTGTCGCCCGCAGCATGCTGTATGCGGAACATGGCAGGGATAAACCGCTGCCGACTAATGTGATTATTATGGGCATGGGGGAACCGTTCCTTAACTATGCTGCCACCCTGCAGGCCATCCGTTGGCTGCAGGAAAAGCTCAATATCGGTGGTAGGCGTTTGACGATATCCACGGCAGGTGTCGTACCAGCGATCGAACAATTCAGCCGCGAGGGACTGCAAGTCAACTTGGCTGTTTCGTTACATGCCGCAACTGATACGCTTCGATCTGAACTTATGCCCATAAACCGGAAATATCCCTTAGCCCAGCTGCGCGAAGCAGTGCAGGCGTACATGGTACAGACAAGTCGTAAAGTCTTTTTTGAATATATCATGCTCTCTGGTGTGAACGACAGCAATGCGCAAGCGGAACAGTTGGCTAGTTGGCTTCCGGATGAACTGGCGCATGTCAACTTGATTAGATTCAACAGGGTTGAAGGTTTGAGCTACGAGCCAAGCAGTGATATGCAGGTTCGGCGTTTCAAGCAGATATTATTAGACAATCACATACCAGTGACGGTTCGACATTCCATGGGTGACGAAATTGCTGCGGGCTGCGGCCAGCTGGCCGGAAGATCAACCGTATAAATTAGAATTAACCACGAAGAACACGAAGAACACGAAGAACATTCAGGCATTATGAGAAGAGGATGTAATGTTGGATCAAGAAACAGAAACGTTGTCCGGGAAGATTATCGGAGCTGCGATTGAAGTCCATAAGACATTAGGACCGGGCTTGCTCGAATCTGCGTACCAGCAAGCTTTGGCTTACGAATTTGCTCATCAGGCGATTGATTTTAAAATTGAAGTTTCCCTGTCGGTTGTTTACAAAGAAGTGAAACTGGATTGTGCTTTCAAAGCAGATTTTGTCGTTGAGGATAAAATTATCGTAGAATTGAAAGCAGTTGAACGATTGATGCCTATTCATCAGGCGCAATTATTGACTTATTTACAATTAACCAAGATACGTCTGGGATTGTTATTCAACTTCAACAATCTTGTGTTGACGCGGGGGATTAAAAGAATGATTTTGTAATGCGTCCCCTTCGTGTTCTTTGTGGTAATACTTTGCCAAGAGGGTGATACGTGGTAACAAAAAAAATAATTAAAAGAGTAGCTACGCTAAAGCGTGAGATCGCCCGCTACCGCGAGCAGATGCACACGATGGATTCGCTCGAGATCAGCGAGGAGGCGCTGGATTCGCTTAAGCACGAGCTCGCCGAGCTGGAAGCTCAGTTTCCAGAGCTGGTCACTCCTGATTCGCCGACACAGCGGGTGGCAGGCACGCCTCTGGAAAAATTTGCCAAAGTAGAGCATCGTTACCGCATGTTTTCCCTGAATGATGTGTTTGACATAGACGAACTGCACGCCTGGGAGGAGCGTCTGATCCGCTTTCTCGAGAAAGAGGGTGAAGAGTTTCGCCCTGAATACTATTGTGAACTGAAGATTGATGGACTGGCTATCACTCTTCGCTATGAGCAGGGGAAATTTTTCCAGGGAGCGACGCGGGGGGATGGCAGTGTTGGGGAAGACGTTACCCAAAATCTCAAAACCATTAAAACCCTGCCGCTCGAGCTGCACCTCAACACTCAACGCTCAACGCTCACAGCTCAAAGCTTTGATTGGCGCGGGGAAGTTTTTATGGGCAAAGAGCAGTTTGCAGCGTTGAACCAGCGGCAGGCAGAGGCAGGCGGTCAGCTGTTTGCCAATCCGCGCAATGCCGCGGCAGGCACAATCCGCCAACTGGATCCGCAGATCGTT
>JAKQHK010000073.1 GCA_029573015.1 bacterium | reverse complement strand
AGGATATTTTGTCAGCACGGTGGGGATGAACGAGGAAGTGATACGAAAGTACGTTGAGCTGCAAGGGCAAGAAGATTCTGGACAAGCGAAGCTTGACCTAGGCTAATGCCGGCAGCGTAAGCTGCCGGAAGTTTACATTATCAGTAAATCAGGAGATATGAGCATGTATGATCTTGTAGTCATTGGCTCTGGTCCGGGTGGACATGAAGCCGCAGCCAAAGCCGGCGAGCTTGGCAAAAAAGTTGCGATTATCGAAAAAGGTGAATGGGGAGGGACGTGTACCAATATCGGGTGCATCCCGACTAAAGCTTTACTTGAGGGCAGTAAGCGTTTTTCTGACCTGACTGCATTGAAGCGGTTCGGGATTTCTGTGTCAGAACCGCACATTGACTTCGCCCAGCTGAAGAAACATCAGGCACAGGCAGTCCGGGTTGCTCAACTTGGCGTCAAGAAGCTCCTGGGCGATGCACACGTGGATATGATCCAGGGAACAGGTGAAATATCCGCTCCGGGCAAGGTTGTTATAGATGCGCATGGAGAAAAGTCAACGTTGGAATCAGAGAATATCCTCATTGCCTGGGGATCAAGTGTGTTTATCCCTCTGGGTTTTTCTGTTTCCGAACATGTCATTACATCCGATGAATTCCTTGCTCTGGAGTCGCTGCCGCAGAATGTGGTGATCATCGGTGGCGGCGTTATCGGCTGTGAATTCGCCACGTTGCTCGTCGAGCTAGGAAGCAAGGTAACGATCATCGAACTGCTGGACAAGATTCTGCCGTACGAAGACCGGGAAGCCGCTGCCTATGTCCAGCAGGAGCTCTCTAAGCATGGAGTGCAATTCCATCTGTCCACGAAAGTGGATAGTCTGACAGAGAGCGCCACCGGAGTGCATGTAGTCACCTCGGGAGCTGAACAGCTTGAATTAGATGCTGACATCGCGCTCATGTGCATCGGTCGCAAACCAGCCTTGCACACCGCAGAACTCGATAGGTTAGGTATCGCATATGAAAGGGGGATCACGGTCGATGAACGTATGGCGACGAACGTTCCCGGCATGTATGCCCTCGGTGATGCGACTGGCGGTATACTGCTTGCTCACAGAGCTTCCTATCAGGCAAGGGTATTCATCGACCAGCTCTTCGGTCAGGGGAAACTGGTGTATGATGAGCAGGCGATCCCCTCGGTTGCCTATACGCATCCGACCATTGCGAGCGTCGGGGTACGGGCAGTTGATGCAAACTCACAGGGGGAGGCATTGAGTGTCCGCCAATATGACTATGGTGCCAATGCTCTGGCTCGTATCAAGCTTGCTGGCACTGGTTTTGTCAAAGTGATACTCTCCGGCGAGCAGGTGGTCGGGGCGACGGTTGTGGGCTATGCAGCTGAGGAACTGATAGCATCTCTGGGACTTGCTGTTGCGAATAGAATGACGTGTCATGATCTGGAAAAATGGGTAATCGCCCATCCGACTCTATCGGAAGTGCTTTGGAAATAGTTAATTTGTCCATATTAATAGAGGAGATACGAATGACTGATTTTACACTACACATACCGGCTGATGTTCCCAAAGAGATGCGTGCTGAGTATGAAAAAAATTACCGTGCCATAACCTGCAACTCTGGCAATCTCATGCTATTTGCCGGCGATCAAAAAGTCGAACATCTCAACGATGATTTTTACGGTGATGGTATTGCCGAGGAAGACATTGATCCAGAACATCTTTTCAAAATCGCTTCCAGCGCCAAGATTGGTGTATTTGCGAGCCAGCTCGGACTTATCGCCCGTTATGGGGCGGACTATCCGGATGTGCGCTATATGGTCAAAATGAATTCCAAGACTCATCTGATTCCTACTGAACAGCGGGATCCTATGAGCAGTCAGTGGTATGATGTGGAACAAGTTGTAGAATTCAAGGAGAACAGCGGTCTACAGATCATGGCAGTCGGCTATACTGTGTATATCGGTTCTGAGTTCGAGCATGAACAGCTGCAGCAGGCAGCCCAGGTCATTTACGAAGCGCATCAGTACGGCCTGGTTACGGCTCTCTGGATGTATCCGCGTGGCAAGGCAGTCAAGGATGAAAAGTGCCCGCACCTGATCGCGGGTGCGACCGGTACTGCCGCCTGCCTCGGGACTGATTTTGTGAAGGTTAATTATCCGAAACGCGAGGGAGAGCCACGTCCGGAGAGTTTCAAGGAAGCCATAAAAGCTGCCGGCAGGACAAAAGTAGTCTGCGCCGGAGGGGGTTCTATGGGAGTGGATGCTTTCCTCCAGCAGCTGCACGACCAGATTCACATCAGCGGCGCAGTCGGGAATGCAACCGGCCGAAATATCCATCAGCGGCCGTTCGATGAGGCGGTGCGTTTATGCAATGCCATCTATGCGGTAACGGTCGAAGGGGCAGACGTGGCAACAGCGATGAAGATTTATCATGGGTAGACGTCAAATAAACAAAAAATCAAATAATCAAGAAAACAAATAATCAAGAAACAAGCAAGCAACAACATTTTTTTGCGTGAATAGCATGAATGAGTATCAAACAACTCTGAAGAAGAAAATGGATGAGTTTGCTCATGTTGTATATCGGGTAACGAGGAAATTTCCAAAAGACGAAGTATACGGAATTACATCACAGCTTAGGAGAGCAAGCGTATCGATCGTCTTGAATTATATCGAAGGATTTGTCATTAATGGAATTAACATATTGGTTCTTTGATTAAGTGATTATTTGATTAGGATGATTATGCACAAACTTGTCCTCATCAGACATGGCGAGAGCCAGTGGAATCTCGAAAACCGGTTCACCGGCTGGACGGATGTCGGCTTGAGCGAGCGCGGTATCGCAGAAGCGCATCATGCTGCGGAGCTTCTTTCCGAAGCTGGTTATACCTTCGACATCTGTTACACCTCCGTCTTGAAGCGCGCTATCAAGACGCTCTGGATCGTACTTGAGGATATGGATCTCATGTGGCTGCCAGTGATTCGTGATTGGCGCTTGAACGAGCGGCATTATGGCGCACTTCAGGGGCTGAATAAAGCTGAGATGGCTGCCAAGCACAGCGAGGAGCAGGTTTTCATCTGGCGGCGCAGTTATGACGTGCCGCCGCCAGGGCTTGAGCCGACAGATGAACGGCATCCGGCGCATGATCCGCGCTATGCCGGCCTGATGCCTGAGCAACTGCCCTCGGTGGAATGCCTCAAGGATACCGTTGCCCGTGTGCTGCCGTACTGGGAAACGGTTATCGTCCCAGACATCAAGGCTGGCAAACGGATCGTCATCGCGGCGCATGGCAACAGTCTGCGCGCGCTAGTGAAGCACTTGGACGGGATTTCCGATACAGACATCCCGCAGTTGAACATCCCGACCGGTATTCCACTCGTCTACGAGCTTGATGATGATCTTAAACCTATTACGCACTATTACCTTGAGGATGAGGAAAAGGTGCGTGAAGCCATGGAGCGGGTCAAGAACCAGGGGAAGCGCTGATAAATAACCTTATGTAATACTATCTGTCTACTAGTATGATGAGAAAGCATTTTTTTTGGTTAGAGGAATTCATTATACCGGTTAGCAATATCCGACTTTAAAGGGATTACCCTATTATTGTAGTTTACTACCTCTACAGCGAGGGAAGGTTGTACTGCGGAGTACTGACTCTTGTTGGTTAAGCGCATGCCTAGCACGAAGCCAAGCTTCAAGACGAACATGATCCCGAAGAAAAAATAATAGCCAACCACGAACCCTTCCAATATTCTGGATGTTTTGTATAATTTCCGACAGTTGATCAAAGGGGGATAATTTTTCAAATTCCTTAAGTTGGTCAGGCGTCAGATCTTTATGGAACAGGGAGTAAATATATACAGGAAGTGGTAAATCTAGTACAGGAATCATATCTGAAGATATATCTTCCGGATGCAATGTGTATAATTGTTTCTCATGTAGCATGAATCTCATGAATCTTTTTACTCGATCAGCATGCCTATGAGGATGTCTTTGCATACCGATTGCGAGTGAAGCTTCAGCCCGTCTCGGTTTATGGTAGCTTCTTTCTGCTGAGTCTCTTTTTACGTGCTCGGTTAACCAAAGGTCTTCATACATGATATCTACCGGAAATGCATCAATCCTCGATCGATCATATACAAAGAGACCTCCCCAGATATAGGGTGGCATCGCTGAGTTATTTTTTTTGTGCAATAAGCGTTTTGTTATCCGTTGGTCAAAAGGCAGATGATCGTAATAAGCGATTCGTCTCCCTGCAGCCACCGGGAAGGGCGTATCAGTTTGCTGATTAGAGAGCGCACCATAGAGCCGTACGATAGCTTCGTGATGCAGCCTGATGTCGCCGTCGATACTGATGATGCGGTCGGTCGGTGAGAGATGGCGGATAATGTTGAGCGCATTATTTTTGCCTGGACATCTTGTATCGGCATGAATGATGGTCAGGCCATTGGGTGAGGAATAGCTGCGGTACTTCACCGAGGGTGTTGTATCGGCAGATCGTTCGTGCCATCCCTGTTCTCTGTATTGATTCTGCAATTCATCAGGAGGCCAGGTGATCTCTGTGGGTTTCGATGCTTTGGATGATCTTTGCATATCTGCCATCCAGTCCATCCATTGGTCCACATACTGGTCAGATCCGTCGGTTGTTGCATTGGTCACGATGATGATAGTAATTGGGATCCCATCGGGGATACGCTGAGCAAGAAGACTGGAGAGTACGTTGGGTAGATCGCCAATCTCGTTGTACACCGGGATGCCGATAGTGAGACCGAGACAGTTTTCAACAGTTTCACCGGTGCATACTTCAAACCATCGTCTGATGTCCTGTTCATAGGGTGTATCCTCGCCGATGGTTTCAAACCAGCGCTGCTCTGATCCATCGAATGTATGATAGTTATAGGGCATAGTCTCAGATAACCAGAAATGAAGGGTAGGATTACGCTTACAGTAACAAGTAATCTACTATACTACATAGTTTGGTTTTCTTCTAGAGATTCTATGCAGGCTGTAGCGGATCAGGGGAAGGAGAGATAGGGGATAGATGTTAGGGGTAAGGGGTAAGGGGGGAGGAATACCAAAAGACTTTCAGCGAAGGAAGTCTTTTTAATTCGTTATGCAATGATGAGCAAAGTTAACTTTACATCTGTATTGCTACAACGTATAACTCGACACTATTTTTTTCTCTTGTCCTTCTTCGATCACTGCCGAGATCTCGACATATTGCTTGATCGAAGAATGATTTAACTTGCGTTTGAGCAGTTCGTCTATCTGGAAAATACCTGCCGAGTTCTTCATCTGGATCTCTATACGAACCGGTTTTTCCTGGCCTTTGAGAATATCGATTTTTTCGATCGCCATGGTTGAAACAGAGAAGATATTGACTTCCCCGGCTTCGAAGGAGATGCGCGACCTCCCCTCAGTCATGTCGAGCGCGTCAGCAACCTTGACCACGCCTGCCTCGATAGTCAGGCATTTGGTCTCGCCGTGATGCGCGATGATGGCATGCAGGATTTCCGAACGTAAAGTGACAACGTCTTTGGGTTCATAAATACCATTAAGCAATTCATCGATCAGCGGAGCTGCGAGGGTAATGCTGAACTGTTCATGATGGTCACGGTGGATAGATATGCCAATATCATGGAGCAGGGAGGCGAGAAAGACGATCACCTCGGCATCCTGGTATGTCATGGCATAGTCAGACTCGATGTTCGTCTTGACCTCACTCTGATTCAGGAGACGGAGCAGTTTAAGCGCAATATTGGTAACAATGCGGATATGCACCGGACCATGGTCCGGCATACCAAGTCTGTCGACTGAGTTGATATTCACGCACTGGTAGAGCTGGGTAAGGGAGGGATGCGTCCTGACTTTTTTCAGTACCTGTGCTAGTTTGTCGTTTTTGGTTGTGGGGATGTTGATATGCATAGAAATATTCCTGTTTACTTTTTGATTGTTTAGATTGTATCGCATAAATGCGGTTATGCAAAAAGTCCCCGAAGCTTGTGCTTCAGGGACTTTTGGTAGCGGGGGAACGATTCGAACGTTCGGCCTTCGGGTTATGAGCCCGACGAGCTGCCACTGCTCCACCCCGCGATAATAACCTTCACCTTTTCTTTTGGAAAGAAAAGGTGACTCCAAAAGAAACTTATTTGGTGTCAAATATTTGGGAGGCGGCTCTCCAAATATTTGATAATTTCATGTAGGATTTTTTTACAAAAAAAAGTTTCATACTTTGGCTTGCCAGCCGAAGTCCCGATAAGCCGGGACGGAGGCTGGTGGCAGGAGCGGGAGTTGAACCCGCGACCAAAGGCTTATGAGTCCTCTGCTCTACCACTGAGCTATCCTGCCATAGTACTGGTTGTCTGTCAAGGAACTAGTTCACGCGTATCTTATTCTACCTCAGCTGCCTGGGCTGGTGCAAAGAAATAATCCCACCATTTTTGCGCATTAGGTCGGTTGTTCAATGCTTGCAGCTGCTCATATTCTGCCTGGATTTCTTCCCGCACGTCTGCTTTCTCGGGTGGAAGGGAAACGACCGTCTCTCCCTCTTTTTTATAATTCAGTTTGTTACGGGCTTCTTCCTCGGTGAACAGATCAGTTTGTACGTATTCAAATGTCTGGGAGAGTGTTTTATTCTGTTCATCCAGAACCGTGAGGTCGTTTTGCAGCTTGTTGATGCGGTCCTGAACATCGCGGTTTTCATCCACTGCCTTGATCAGGTTAACGGACATAAAAATAGTGATAAACGTGCCGATAATCAACAGCAATTTAGAATTGGAAACTGAAAAAAAACCATTTGAACGAGTGCGATAATCCATAGGGGGACAGGGGGTAGGGGTTAGGGGACAGGGATTAGGAGTAAACAACTTTTACAGCTGGCGTACGACTTTGAAGCAGATGATGTGAAAAAGTGCACGTTTTTTTAACTTAATTCAAGAATATTTCTTGGCGTGTCAGCCGAAGCAGAGTAGATGAGATTGTTTAACTTGCACGATTACTACGGTGGGCAGCCTCCTACGAAGGCTGGTGGGCCCAGCAAGTTTCGAACTTGCGACCAACCGGTTATGAGCCGGGCGCTCTACCACTGAGCTATGGGCCCGCATGCAGATACGATGTTTGATTTGCAGAAAAAGTGCGTTTATCTTTTCCAGAATGGTTTTTTAGTCTGGGGTTGCTGGGAATTTTCTGTGGTGGCTGTTTGAGCATCTGGTTCTTCTTCATCTTGATCCGCAGTTTGTGCTTCGTGGGTTTGTTGAGCAGCACGTTCAGCTTCCCGTTGTGCTTCCTGTTCTGCTGCCTGCTGCGCTTCTCGTGCCTCGCGGGCAACCCGTTCTGCATCCTGCCGAGCCTTGTCCTGCTCGGCGCGCTGCTGCTGTTCATAGGCAGCTTTGTCAACATAAAAAGGACAGGTGATCCGGTAGTCTGACATATACGTTATCGCAGGATCAATCGCATAACGGGGATCACCGCTATGGGCAAAATTTAGTTTGGCAGAAGCTGCATATTTAAGAAAATCATTCGACTTGCAGTAATACCCATGGGCATCATATTCCCCGTAGTTTAGGCATTTTGAGCAATAATACGTGACGAAACTGTCAGCTGAGGTGGCCATGATTGATCAGCGTATAAACTAATGATCCACTGGGTAGAATACGGGGGGTGCCAGAAGTTGTCAAGCTTGGTGGCAGGGGAGATTTCCGTTATACTGGCAACGAAATCAGTTTACCAGAAGCAGGGCAAATGAGTAAAGCGGATTTACAGAAACAATCCGTGCTGGTAGCCATGAGCGGCGGGGTAGACAGCTCCGTAGCCGCTGCTTTGCTCGTTGAACAGGGGTATCGCGTCACTGGGGTGCACCTCAAGTTTTGGTCGCCGGGGCAGGAGACACAGGATGAACATTTGGATTCTATCGCTCCGCTCCAGGATGACAAGCAAACAGATCGGCGACCGCAACGGTTCCAGAATGTCTGCTGCTCACTGGAAAGCGAGGGGGATGCTAAAAGGGTCTGCGATAGACTTGGTATACCATTTCGGGTATGGGATGTGCAGGCGGAGTTCTATCAGGAGGTTGTCTTGCAGTTTCTCGAGTCCTACCGCAGGAACGAGACACCCAATCCCTGCGTCATCTGCAATGAAAAGATCAAGCTGGGCTGGCTTGTACAAAAGGCACGTACGCTGGGATATGCATACGTGGCTACTGGACACTGGGCGCGCTTCACCGGTAGTCCAGAACAAGGTTTCCATCTGCATCAGGCAGCGAATTCTGCCAAGGATCAGTCATATTTTCTCTACCGTCTCAGTCAGGAAATTTTACAGCATGTACTGTTTCCGCTCGGCAGGTTCATGAGCAAGGACGAGGTCAGGGCGTTGGCCTACCGCTATGGTCTACCAACAGACAGCAAGCCGGAAAGTCAGGAAGTCTGTTTTGTTCCGGATGGAGATCTTCACAGTTTTTTGGCACAGCAGGCGCCGGACGTACTGCAACCCGGCATGATTACTGATGCCGCTGGCAAGGAGCTCGGCAGGCATGACGGCCTGGCGCTGTTTACCGAAGGCCAGCGCCGCGGGATCGGCGTGGCAGGCGGCAAGCCGCTCTATGTGGTCCGCAAGCAAGCGGAGAATAACCAGTTGGTTCTGGGTACGCTTGCGGAGACCGGTTCAGATGCGCTCGTAGCACGGGAAGTGCACTGGCTGCAGCCGGTCCCGGTTTTTCCCTTTGCCTGCACCTGCCGGATCAGGTACAAGGGAACCGCGTATCAGGCAGTTGTTACACCGCTTCATCCTGACCGGATGCTTGTCAGCTTCGCCGCACCGGTAAGCGGGATTTCTCCTGGTCAGTCTGCGGTTTTCTATCTCGGCGATGAGGTGGTTGGGGGCGGAATCATCAGTCCGGCAGCGTGAAGGTCTTTTTTTTCTATCTAGAGGCATGCTATAATCAATTTTGTTTTGTTACCATAGGAGATCTGCCATGACCTTTACTACCGGTCTGATCATCATGATGATTGTGTTGTTTGCGCTCAATCTCATCGTCCTGTTCGCGTATATCGGTCCTATCCTGGTGGAAGCGAAAAAGATCATGCAGGATGTGGAACAGATAACCGAAATTGTTCAGACCCGTGCGTCCAAGATTGATCGAGCGCTTGATAAGGCATCTTCTCTGCTCAATATTGTTGATAAATTTTCCGGTGTTGCAGATAAAGTCGGGAAGATCAAAAAGAAACGCAGGAAAAATCATCCTGAGGACGATACAGAATAACATTAGTGGAGGACACATCATGTTCGGCAGAAAAAACAGCTGGGGAACATTCTCTTTCGGGATTCTGGCAGGACTCGGCTTGGGGATGCTTTTCGCCCCGGATACCGGAAATGCCACCCGCAAAGAAGCCAAGAAAAAAGTGGATGCGTTGAAACAGGAATGGGAGAAACGGAAGCCGGAGCTGGAAGCCTGGGCCAAGGATGTGCAAGCCAAGATCAAGGATAAAGCGCCGGAAGTCAAAGAGAAAGTGCAGGCAGCCGCAGTAACGATCAGGGAGCGGGCCCAGCAGGAGATTGGCCGGGCACGCGAGGCCTACACCGACAAGCAGGAAAAGAAAGTACAATAAAAAAACGTCCGCCTGAGAGCGGACGTTTTTTTATCTGTTGCACTTGTTTATATCTTACATTTCGAATCGATAGATTTTCGTGCCGTCCAGCACGTAGAGGTAGTTGTTGACTTCGTCGGCATAGATGTCACGCAGATCGGTAAAGGCATTGTCCGCGGCATAGATCTTGGCAAGCAAGCCGTCTTCCTTGCTGAAGATCAGGACACGCTGGTTGCCGGCATCGGTCACATAGAGCTTCTTGCCTGTATTGTCAGAAGTGCCATCCGGAGTGGCGGTGTAGAGAGCTGTAGGAGAGGAGAGTGGGACTTTCAGACCGCGCAGCTTGAATTCGGTTTCCTGATTGCCGAGTACATATTTGAATACCTGGCCGTCCTGGGTGAGGAAAAAGACATTACCGTCGATTTCCGCATCCACGATGGAGCCAAGTGCCGGAGTTGCTTCCGGAGTTTCGAAATAATTTTCTCCAGCGCTGAACTGGGCTCCGGCAGGCCGGTATCTCCAGAAGGAGTTTTTTATCGGATCAATGAAATAGAGTCGGGTGGTATTGGCGGAGTCAGTCCAGGAAGTGAGGACAGAGGCTTTTTCCCAGGTACCACCAAATGCGAGACTGACGGCTTCGACTTTCTGGTTGGCCGGGGTATAGGTATAGATCTGCACGTCATCACCCTGGGCAGAATAAAAGTACAGTTTCTGCGGGGTGGCAGTCATATGCTGAACCTGCCGTCCCTCCACAATGGTATCGAGAGCAAGCAGCAGCTGCTGGTTGTCCTTGGTAAGCTGGTAAAGGTTCTGGTTCTGTTCGTCAAAGATGTAATAGCTGTCATTTGTTGCCTGAATGCTTACCGGACTGCTTGTTTCGCTTATCGTCTTCGTGTCAGCGATAGCTGTCAAACCGGTCAGCCTGGTTACGCCGTCGAGCTTGTCGAGTTCGTTCTGGATGTCATTGAGCAGCTGGGTGGTTTCCTCGGGGAACAGACCGAGTGACTGGGCTTCCGCAGCCCGGGTTCGGGCGGCGAGCAGGTATTCGCGGGCATTGACAAAGTCGTTGTTGCGCAAATATTCGCGGGCAGAGGTGAAGTTCTCCCAGGCTTGTTCAAATGCCTTGTTGGTTTCCACGACCGGATTGGTCTTTTCCCGGCCGGTGATCGCCTTGGCGCCGACGACAAGCACGAGGATGAGTCCGAGCGCGAGGAACAGTTTGCTCAGCTTGCTGATGTCTTCCTTGCCGGTGATGACATCCTTAACGAGCATCACGCCATCGTACAGCCGGTTGAGCACGGTTACGAGGGGATTGTCTTTCCGATCAGCGGGAAATACCGGCTCGGCATCGTACGCCGGCTGATTGCGCACCTGTTCGCGTCTTGCTACTACCGGAGGTGATACAGTCGTGTCTGCATCCTGGATTAATTGTTCGGCAATTTGATCCTTGCGGGATTTCAGCCCGTTTTCCATGGTCTCTGGTTCATCAGTCACTGGTTCGGCTTGTTCCTTGAGGTCAGTATTGATCTCGAGAACCAGCAGGCTCGGAGCAACATCAGCATCAGTTTTTTTGGAAATAACTTCGCTGATCCGGGAGGCAGCCACAGAGGGATAGCAGGAAGTGATAATCTCTTTAAATTTGTTAATCGGCAGGAAATCGAACAGTTTGGGGGAGGAAACAGTGACAATATCCCCGACTTCGATCTTGCCGCTGGCGATATTCTGGAAGGACTGGATTTCCTTGGTCGAACCGGTGCTGACATTGCTGATCTTGTTGAGCCGGCCTTTGCGGACAAGGTAGGTGTCGATATGTCCGACCTGGGCAAGATGGAGGTCCTGACCGCAGAGAACCGTGCAGGCGATGTTGATTGTCTTAAGAGTTTCCTGCTTCTCGGTTACGAGGCGGGTATTGTATTCCTCGATTTTCTTGTTGGCGTGCGAAAGCGCTTCCTCGAGGCTCTGCAGCGGGTCGAGCTCCAGCTCGTGGTAGTACTTCTCCCTGATAACATCGATGATGGCTGTGCCGAGATCTTCATAATGTGCCGGCAGATCCAGAACCAGATACAGGTTGCCCCGGGCTTCGGTAACGCGGGTAATGGTGGGTTCATACACATAGACATTGGACCAGACCGAGCTTTTGATCGGGAGCCGGGCGCCGATGATTTTTCCGAGAAAGGTGGTGGTGCTGTTTGTCATACAGGACCTCTATTTTTTGGCAAGAAAGTACATTTCAAACAATAGGGTAGCGACAAAGAGAAGGATGGCTTCCGGCAGGGCGATTAGACGTAGGCCGCGCAGTGCGAGGGTCACGGTAACATACAGGGAGGCGAGACATGCCTGCCGGAGAGAGATGAGGAGATTGCCGTAATAAAATTCATTGTTGCTTTTCAATAAGCGCAGATAGAAACCGCCGAGGCAGATGCTGCCGGTCAGCCAGATGAACAGGCTCAGGTAAAACAGGATGAATTCAAAGTGCGTTGCCTGCCCGGGATCAACCGTAAAAAGCACGGCCAGCCAGACGACGAGTGCTGACAGGGCGGTGATTCCGATGCCGAGGAGAAAGAGCTTCAAGGACATAGAGCTTCAAGGACATAGAGCATAGGCATTTTAGGCTTGAGTGGAGAACAGGGGAGGCTGTGCGTAAAGATTGATTGGTGAGGCAGATATGCTTTTGGTGTTTCGGTGTATCAACAAAAAACGATCACTTGCAGGTCATGCAGGCGATACCTACGGACAGAACCGGTCCAAAACCACGGGTATTGTAACTGAAACTCATAGCCTTGTCGAGGAGTTGCCGGCAGGTGCCTGCATCCGGAAAATGCTCGCCTGTATACCGAAAATCGTCCAGAAGATGAGGCTGAGATCATTCTTAAAATAGGGGACATCGAGCAGCCCGTGTACGACGAGGGCGGTGATGAACAGCAGGAAGCCGAGCGTCGTTCGCTCCGGTTCCTTCTGGGCGTTTGTTTTCCATATCATCCAGCTCCGGCAAGCGAAATAGGCTATGAGGACAGTGAAGAGGAGCAGGCCTGTTAACCCAAGTTCAGACCACAAGTTGAGGAAAATATTATGGGGGTAGAGAGGGATTTCTTCGTGGCCGGGTACATCATAGCGGGCATAGACAGTCTGGAAGCCGGCTAGCCCTGCTCCGGTGAGCGGTGCGTCGCCAAGCATGTGTACGGTTCGTTGCCAGATTGCTACCCGGACATTTGCTGAATTGTCGCCGAAAAGATCCCGGGGATTACCGGTAGGGGTGAAGAAATTTTGGAAGCGAGGGACAAAGAGTAACAGAGCTACGATACAGAGAGTTAGAGATACAAGGAGGGGGAGAATGGCTTTTTTGCCGTGCATGATGAGCATGCAGACGATAATGGCAGCCACCAGACCGAGCCAGGCACCGCGAGATAGAGACAACACCACCGCGAGCAGGCTGACGCCCGCAGCTGTCCAGCTGAAAGCTGCTTCATGAGCCGGAAGCGTTGATTGTTGCGGCCTGCCCGGCCTCGTGCTGAGAAGTGACGGCAGGAAATAGGCAATGAGCGGACCCAGGTACAAGCCTAGGGCATTGGGTGTGTTGAATATTGAGAGGATGCGGCTACGATCTGACCCGGTGACTGCTTCCTGCAGGCCGAAGCCGAACAGGTACTGGGCAATGCCGAGCAGGCTGACCCAGAGCATGGAGCCGAGCAGGGCGATGCGGATGAGGCGGTACGTCTGCGGTTGGCTGCATTCCTCTTTGATAATCAAGTAAAACAGTATCGGTTCCAGAAAATAGGCACGAAAAATGCCCAAAGCCGCGAGCCGGTCGGGAGATACCCAGAGCTGCAAGCTGGCGATGCTGAGCAAGGCGAGCGGCAGCAGCACTTCTGGCTGTTTGATCGTTCGGGCCAGGTGCGCTGGCTTAATGGTTGCCATGCACCGGGGCAGGGAAAGCACGAAGAGGGCGAGCAGGAGAATTTCAAGCAGGGTAGTCGGCAGTCGACCGAGGAGAGGAAAGGGGTTGATCTCCAGGCGCAGGACATACGCCGGGGCGAACAGCAGGCAAAGTCCGATGAGATACTCACGTTTCGCATAACCGATGAGCAGAAAAAAAGCAAACAGGCCGATAATTGTCAGGAGTTGGGGCATAAAAAAACCAGAATCAGGATGATGCTGGTATTCTAGCGTAAATCGGTTCGTAACGGTAGGGGAGATGCTGCGCGGTTAATGCGCGGTGCAGGTTTCTTCCAGATGGATGATTTTATCAAGCCGGCGGCGATGCCGACTGCCCTCGGTTGCCTCGGTTTCGGTCTCGAGGAAAACTTTGGCGATGCGCTTGGCTTCATTCATGTTGGCGGTGTTCATGCCAGCATCGATGAGATCCGAGTACTCGCCCTCGGTAACTTTTTCGATGCTGTCGGTATTGGAACGCAAACCCGCCAGACAGAGGACATTGATGTCATTGTGCAGGCGGGCGAAATAGGCGGTTTCCGGATTCTGGCAGAGGGCGGCGCGCAGGCCAAAAATCTTGTTGGCTGAAATGCACATGCCTACCCCGCTCGAGCAGATCATGATCGCGCGGAAGTCGGTTTTGTCCGGCTGTTGGTCAGCCTTGGCTTTGAGGGCGTGGCCGATATCCGAGTAATCATCAGATTTGTTCAGTTCTTTGGCACCGATGTCAACCGGCTCATGGCCGAGCTCGCGCAGATACTTGATGAGTTCTGATTTGAGTTTGAATCCGCCGTGGTCGGCACCGATGTAGACGATCATGGGAGGTGGGAGGTAAGAGGTAA
>JAKQHK010000043.1 GCA_029573015.1 bacterium | reverse complement strand
CGCACTGCATACGGCCAGGCTTCATGCTCCACCCCCAGGATGCCGTCTGCCCACTCGCTGCCGAGCACGTCCGCGAGACGCTCTGCATGCTCCTGCCCGGCAGGACAGTCAAAAAAGACGCGCTCATTGGAAGCAAAATTGAAACCGATTTCCGGGCGGATGATCGCCTGATCAATCACTGCTTCCAGGCAATGACGGTGCTCGGTCTGCACTGCTTTCAAATATTTCCGCCGGGCCGGCGTATTGAAGAAAAGCTTGCTCACCGTGATGCGCGTCCCAGCCGAACAGCCGCAGGCTTCGCTTGCCTGCCGGACTCCCCCGCTCATGACCACCCGCGTTCCGGTCAGGGATTCTGCCTGACGTGTTTCCAGGGTCACTTCGCTCACAGCCGCAATGCTCGCGAGCGCCTCTCCGCGGAAGCCGAAGGTAGCAATGCGAAACAGGTCTTCCTCTGTAGCCAGCTTGCTCGTCGCGTATCGCTGGAAGGCAAGCTCCGCATCAGCGCGATCCATGCCTATGCCATCGTCCCGAACAACGATGCGGTCTATGCCTCCACCGATAATCTCAACGCTGACCCTCGTCGCATGCGCATCCAAGGCATTTTCCACCAACTCTTTAATCACCGATGCCGGTCGTTCTACCACCTCACCGGCGGCGATTTTATGCTGGAGATGCTGAGGTAGAATTTGAATCATACCAGAATCCATAAAAAAGATTATTCTACTGTTAGAACTTTTGTATAACTTTTCGCTGCTTCTTCAACACGATAAGAAAACCTTCCCGAGCCTTTTTTGGCATCTAGATCATCTCCCTCCAATTCATCAAGCAGTCCTACGGCTGGTACTGCACGTGTTATTATTTGTAGTAGCTGATAAGCTCGTTGGAATTGTTCTGAGCCCGCATACACAATCAAAACTTTATCGGTTTCTTTTAAATCATATCTATGGCGTATAATTTTTGCATATTCCGAAAATAATTTTGTAACCTCCCAGGGACACACTATGTCGAGATGGCGCATTTTGTCTGTCACTTCATACGGGAACTGTCCCTGCTGGCGTGCCCGTGCCGTAGCTTTGGTATCCGGGGCTCCGCCAAGCGCTATATGGAATGTCCCCCGCAACTTTTCATCATGCGTCGCGTCCCCTATGGGGGAGCCATCAACCAGACCAATACCAATCTCACCAATAATCGCATGGGGATTAATTGGTTCCTCTCCTATGCCCAGCCATCGCGTAATGGCGGTTACAAATGCCTTCACTCGCGGTCGCAGAGATTCATCCACAGCATCAGTTACTGCGACGTCGTAAATATAGGAAAAGGTCCTATCGCCATTAGGCTTAATCTGAAAAACCAGTTGTACCTGACCATCCAAGTCAGCATACTCAGCAAAAACATCCTCCCAGTAGGCATGACGAAATGGCGTGACAATCGTTCCTTCCACAACCGGAGGAAAAGTGAACACTTCACCGCCCCGTACATTGGTCCAGAAATTTCCCTTCCTGTTCGGATCATCATAATAATCCGCAGCCATGTCCGCGACACTTCCGGTACCCCGGATAACTTGATACCTGTCTGTATCCAGCTGCACATTGAGTCTCGTACCTAATTCATCCTCAATGTAAAACTGCCCGGCACGCATCAGCTCGACTACTTCGTTGGCCCTTTGCTCGATTTTTCTCATATCGATCTGGCCGTACATGAGAAATTGCTCCCAGGTCAACTCCGGATCGTGACCGTGCAGAGTCGCGAGCCCGGTTTGGCTTTCCTCAAGAGGCATGCAGCCAAGAATGTCACGCATAATCTCAGCGCGGTGCGGACATTTGGATGCCAGATAACTTTTTGTCGGCCGGCAGGAAAGAATATGTGCCTTTAAAGCTTCAATATTGAAATCTTGACCTTCGGATTGCATATAATCATCCAGATTAACGCATCTTACCTCAACCCCGATCTTTTGAGCACATGCAAGTAACGCCTCAGCAATTTTTTCTCTCCCGTCTTCACCGTCATAGAGGATTACTAGACTATCACCCTGGCGCAAATCAAGACAATGCGCCACGTACTCCGCGGCTTTTTCGCCTAGATTCTCTCCACTATCGAAACCTCCACCAGCGCCCCCTTCCAAATCACCTTCTACCATAGTATATTCCCTTTCTCTGACTGTACACAGGACTACACTAGTTTTCGCCGCGCCTGCTCGCAATCCTTCTGCATCTGCGCTACCAGCTCATCGGCGCTTGCGAATTTCACCGGTGCACGCAGGAAATCAGCAGTCTGTACTTCCACCGCTCCGCTCTGCTGACCGCCCGCGAAGTCGAACACATAGACCTCGATCCAGTCCTGCGTCCCGGCAAAGGTTGCCTGCGGTCCATAGTGTAGCACGCCCTGGTACTCCCTGCCATCAATCCTGATGCGCACCGCATACACCCCATGCCGGTAGGGAAAGGCGGAAATGTCCAGGTTCAGGGTCGGAAAGCCGAGCGTTTTGCCGCGGCCGAAGCCCTTGATGATCTTGCCGCGGATCCAGCTGGTGCGCAAGGCTTTTCGCACCTGACTTTCGCAGGTTGAAAACACTTCCTGCTCCATCATCTCCACCGTACGCGGCCGCGGCAGATCCACAGGAATGATTTCCGAAACCCTGCCCGGTCGCGGCGAAAAAACGATTACCTCATCCGAAAGCAGCACCGCTTCCCGGATGGAATGCGTGACCATCAGAACTGTCTGCTTTCTCTGTTCAAGTATACGCAGCAGCTCCATATCCATACGCTCGCGCGTAAGTTCATCGAGCGCCCCGAAGGGTTCGTCAAGCAAAAGCACCTCTGGTTCGGTCACGAGCGCGCGAGCCAGAGCTACCAGCTGCTGCATCCCGCCGGACAGTTGATCCGGCATGTGCTTGCCAAAAGCTGACAAGCCAACCGAAATTAAAACGTCTTTCACTTGATTATCTATACATTGTTTTATTGTTTTATTATTTTTTAGATTATCTCTGTGTTCTTCGTGTCCTTCGGGGACTTCGTGGTTATTGAGTTCCAAAGGCAGCGCCACATTCCGCTCCACTGACCTCCAGGGATAGAGCACCGGCTTCTGGAATACCATGCCGATCTCCCGGGCAACAACTGCCTGGGCTGGTGGTTTTCCGTTAATCATGACCGAACCACCGGACGGTTGCTTCAAATCAGCGATTAATTTAAGCACCGTCGATTTACCGCTCCCGGAGGGACCGATGATCGTAGTGAAGCTGTTCCGTTTGACTGAAAAATTGACATCATCAAGCGCTACGATCGGATGCTCATCATCATATTTTTTGATCAGATTTTTAATTTGTATAGCGGCTTCAACTTTCCTGTTCATTCTTATCCTGATTAATCGTGTACGTTACTTCTTCCAGCTCTATGCCCATTGCTCTCCGCTCACCACGTCGTTCCGCCCGGTCGCTCGCGAGTGACGGGGTTCGCGAACGACGTGGCTCACAGCTCACCGCTCAACAGCTCATTCGTAAACCCCTCCCGATAATCCAGATCCGCAGGCACCAGTTCGAGATTAACAAGAGTCCGCTGCGTTGCGTTCCAGATCTCCCAGTTATGATACCCAAGCCCATTCTCACGGGTAGCTTCTGACTGCCAGAGCTCCATGCTCTTCGTAAGCACCTGCCGCTGCACCGGATAGTTTTCCTCGGCAAGGTCAGGTATGGCGGCGGCGCTGATCTCAAATGCTTCCTCCGGATGCTCGATTGCATAAGCCATGGCCTGCTCGATAGCCCGCACGACTCCCTCAACTATTTCCCTGTCATCCGCAAGCATTGCTTCGCTGGTGATCAGGGCTGCCCCGGTATAGTCAACCGCATCCGTAACGATGAACTCATTGATCGTATACCCGCGTTCACGCAGCTGGATCGGCTCATTGTTCGTGAACACCACCACCGCATCCACGACATCGGATACCAGGCTTTCCACCTGCGTGTAGCCGATGCTTTCCAGCTGGATGTCATCCTGGGTCATTTGCTGCTCAGCGAGATAAGCCAACAAAGCTGTATAACTAGAGCCGTATAAACCGGGGATGCCGACTTTCTTCCCTTTGAGATCTTCTGGTTTCGCAATCGCTGACTCTGTCAAAGAGACAATAGAAACCGGCGCTTCCTGATAGAGCTGCAGAACTGACCGGACCGGGATCTCCTGACTGCGGGCTATCAGAACCTGCTCGCCGTCAGTCATGGCAAACTGGCGCTCTCCGGAGCCGACCAGCTGGACCAGGTCAGGAGCCATGCCATAGTCAAAAGTTACTTCGAGATTCTGTTCGGCAAAGTAGCCCTTTTCCTGGGCAATATAAAAGGGAGCAAATTGTACATTGGGGATAAAACCCATGCTCAACGTTACTTTCTGTTTTTCCTTTGGTTCATTTTGTTCCGGTGTCTCCTCATCGACCTCACACCCAGTCAAAAAAAGCATGCCAGCCACCCCGATAAGCATCATCGTTTTTTTCATTCCCTTTTCCTTAAATTAAAATTATTAAAAATTTCACAACCTTCTACTGACCCGACTGCATACCTTAGCGCAGACTGAGTAACAGTTTCTCCAGTCCTGTCATCACGGCATACAACCCCAGTCCGAGGATAACCAGCAATGCTATCGCAGTAAAAACCAGCGGTGTGTCCAACAGTCCTTTGCCGAGATTGATCAGGTAGCCGAGCCCACGCTGCGCTCCGACGAATTCACCGACCACCGCTCCCATGAGCGAAAGACTTGCTCCGACTTTCATACCGGTTAAAATCCCCGGTGCTGCTGCGGGCAGCTCTAGCTTGAAAAATGTTTGCCAGCGGGTCGCACCTAGCAGCTGCATGTCCCAACGCAACACCTGCCCAATTGATCTGAACGCCTGTAGATCAGCGGCAAACATGGGTAAAAAAGAAATAAGGCTGGCGATGATCACCTTGGTGCCAAATCCACTCCCGAACCAGATGATAAGCAAAGGGGCAACAGCCAGCACTGGTACTGCCTGCAAGCCGAGGATATACGGTTTAACGAACAGATGGAATCTGCGGTAGGAGGCAGCCAGATACCCGAGGATAAGTGCTAGAAGTGCGCTGACGGCAAATCCAGCCAGGCTTTCTGCGAGTGTAACGCTTAGATGGGGTAACAGCTGACCGCTGCTCATGAGCCGCTGTGCCCTGACCAGCACCTCCACCGGTGCCGGTAGGATGAAGCGGGGATAGCCTCCCAACAGCGACAGTGCCTGCCAGAGAGCAAGGATGCTGATAATCGAACCGATTCCGTAGAGAAACTTCTTCACGAGTATGTCCCGTTAATACAAAAAAAGCCCGAGGAAACCCCTGGGCGTGTTGATGCGCGGAAAAAATGCTCAGGGATTTTTTCCGCGCATCACGGTTTCCTTCTTTCATCCGGGCTGTCCCCCTATAACGAGTTTGCTCTGCTATAGGGACCGTCGGTACTGGAATCTCCACCCGCCGAAACCTCGGCAAAGGCGGATCACCAGTTCAGCCCGACATATATGTCGGGGTTATGGACTTTCAAGCCAAAGCTACATGCTCGGGCTGTCATGAACCGCATTCAAGCTGGTTCATGTACCACCGGCTCGGGAATCCCCGCCGTAGCATCAGCGAAGGCGGATCACCCGACCTCAGAATATGTGATGTGCTATAACGCAAAAATAGTATATACGCTGTCCCAGCTCAAGACAAGCTACAATGCTTGTTTTTTTTGTCAGTATCGCCTATGATTAAAAACTGTTGCGAAAAAAAACTTTGAGAAAGTTACCATGTACGATTCACTCCATGAACTTTTTGTCTCAAACAATATCCTCTCCCTGTTCCTCGTCATCGGTGTCGGCTTTTTTCTCGGCAGATTAAAAATCCTCGGTATCAATTTCGGCGTATCAGCCGTGCTCTTTGTCGGCATCGCCTTTGCCGCGCTGTTCCCGGACGTCGAGCTGCCGGAATTCGTGTATTCCTTCGGACTGGTTCTGTTTGTCTATACGATCGGTCTGCATGCCGGACCGACGTTCTTCGCCAACCTGCGCAGCCGGGGACTGAAAGCCAATCTTATCTCTGTAATGGTACTAACGGGTTCTCTGGCGCTAGCGGGCTTGTTGATCATTATCGGCAAACAGTCGGCTGCAACCATCGCCGGGCTGTTCTGTGGAGCCCATACCAACACCCCCGCCCTGGCAGTAGTCCTGGAAACACTCCCGCAGTTGCCAGCCGCCAGCTCCATGCAGACCGATATGCTTGCCAAGCTGGGCAGCCAGGTTGTTATGGGCTACAGCCTGGCGTATCCCTTCGGCGTCCTCGGCATCATCATCGCCTTCCAGCTGTTTTCTTCCCTCAAGAAAATTGACTTTTCAGCTGAGGCTGCTGCTGCCGGACGCGACTTCGGCTCAGCCAGCGAGCACATCATTGTCCGCACCTACGCGGTGCGTAATCCGGCCATGTTCGGAAAGCAAATCAGCGACTTCATCCGCATTGCCCGTCAGAGCAGCGTGCTTAAAATCCTCACCGGCCGCATCGAAAAAAAGACCGGCGTCAAGCTGGCAACTACTGATACGGTTCTGGAAGAAAACGATATGCTCACCGTGATCGGCGATGCCTCAGTTCAGGAAATCGCTCATGGCCTGCTCGGGGCAGCCAGCGACCGATGCCTCGAGCTCGAGCAAAATGGCATTTCCTCTCCGGTTGTCTTTGTCTCAAACAAGCAGATCGCCGGCAGAACCATCCAGGAAATCAGCCATATGAACGGCATCACCATCTCCCGGCTGCGGCGTGGTGGCATAGAAATCATGCCAACCGCCAGCACCACTCTCGAACTCGGAGACCAGATCCGTTTCATCGCTTACCGCGAGGACGTGCCCCGTCTGACAAATTTCTTTGGCAACGCCATCACCTCTCTGTCAGAAACTGATTTTTTCTCGGTCTCTCTCGGGATACTCATTGGCATTTTCATCGGACTCATCCCGCTTCCCCTGCCGGGAGGGTCGACGTTTAAGCTCGGTCTGGCCGGAGGCCCACTCATTGCCGCCATTTTCCTCGGCAAATGGAACCGGACCGGCTCGATCCGCTGGAGCCTTCCACACAATGCCAATCTCGTTTTGCGAGAAATCGGTCTCGTGCTTTTCCTCGCCGGCATCGGGCTGCGGACCGGTGGAAATTTCACAGCGGTTCTGCAAAACAATACTGTTCTGCCACTGCTCCTGATCGGCGCCTGTCTGACCTCGCTCCTCGCCCTGGCAACCATCCTGATCTGCTACTATTATCTCAAGCTGCCCTTTGCTGCCATCATGGGTATAGTATCAGCCATCCAGACCCAGCCGGCCTGTCTGGCGTATGCGAATGAAAAAGCCCAGTCTGACCTTCCCAGCCTCTGGTATACCATCGTCTATCCTACGGCAACCGTTGTGAAGATTATCGCTGCCCAACTGCTGATTTCACTACTCTAATAAAAAAATAAGACACTTTGCTAAAACTATCAGCTGCGACTGATGAAGCAAGCACACTATTGGCTTAATCTCTTCAAATGCTAATAATGCTGACAGAGCTACCCTTCTGACCGTGATACTGATATACTATAATAATACACTTTTAATCCGGTCAGGCTATGGTGTTGGAAGCAGTATCAATTGAAGAAGGAAGTGCGGAACTGGAATCATCTGCCTGCGAAAAATTTTGGCAGATACTTCAAGAATTAGAACCTCATCCCGAGGTGACGAATCCTCGGCAATCTTTTATGCGTCCTGCCTTGAACGGAGATTACCTTGGAGCAGGTATAACTGAAGACAAACTACTTGACGCACTCACGAGACAGGGCATCCCGGAGCATGTGGTAGGCCTGTCTGATCTGCATCTCGCTAGTATGGACAGGCACGATCAAATCAGCGATGGCCGTCGACTGGTCGCCACCCTCTCTCATATACCTGCCCTTGAGTTCCTCAGTAAACCCCTGCGCCAGCTTTCCCGGCGTGCTGATGCCATGACACGCGTCGTCATGCATCTCGCCAGACAGCACATACAGCACATGTACAAGAGTCAAGGTATGCTTATACAGTTTGGCGATACCATCGATGCGTATATTTCAGCTAGCTGGCTGAGCGCTGCTGCTGGTATAGAACGATATCTGCATAATGCATGGCACCATGCAGGTCAAAAAGAATGCCAAGGTATCGCGGTGACTACTGGCAATCATGATTCCTGGTATCTCGGGGCTGCTGAGGTTGACATGAATTTTAAGCCGATTGCTAAAAAATATGGCACCATGGATCTCGGACAGTATCGCCTGATCCTCGATGCGGTAAAACAAGGATATTCCTGGGAATCTATTTCTCGGGCATGGGACGAATTACAACCCAACAAAAAAGCAGCAATAAATCCCGCTCTGCGCTGGTACCTTGGCCGTTTGGCATTCGGTCCACAGGTTGGTAGATTCGTAGACGAGAGCTCTCAAAGGCAGGTTGCTATGGTATGTTCAGCGCATCTGTCTGAGCATGGTCAGTTACGGGCACTGCAGGATTCTCTCTGCGTCGCAGGCCTGAATAATCAAGACCCGTTATATCTGGAAATATCTGAGTATGCTCAGAGAGAAATTGCAGCCCAGGAAGCACTGTTAAAACAACTTGTGCAGGATGCCCCTGATAAAAAAATGGTTATCTACACGCACGATAGCAATGCAATGCAGGATCATATCGTCGGACTTGCGCAACAGCTTCGCAATGATTGTACAACACCAGAGAAAGCCAGAGCTTTTGTAGAACACGCATTCATGATTTATGGCGGGCATCGTCATACCGAATCGGATGATATCGAACCAACTGATCCAGGTCGGAAAGCAGTGCGAGGGGAGACGCGTATTTTCCTGGGCTGGATCGTCCAAAGAGCCCGTCGGTATCCTGGAATATTGGAAGAATTACGGGCACTTCGGTTGTTACCTGGAATTCTCCCCTGGGCCGAAGAACATGATCAGGCTGAAATACTCTCCGGTCCCGCTAACGAACCGAAGACACATGCTATACGGGCATTGGATATCTGGACCGAATTTACAAGATTGATACACTTAGCTCATACCCTCAAACCTGACATTCTGAAGGCTATGGATAACGCGGTACATGGTACCCCGCCTTTATCAAACAACCAATAAGAACGTAGTTTATAAAGTATGTAAATATTTCTTCCGCACCTCATAGGCTATGATTGTCGGAATGTAAAAAATCACATCAGCGACGATCTTGCCAATCGCGATCCCGAGCATCACGTTCCCAGTTAACCTGGGAAACAGATACATGCATCCAGGTCTGATGATAAAGCTGTCCAGATACTCGCCTGGACCGAATTCAATTACCAAATTACGTATCAATAATAATACATCCTGCGCACGATACCGTTCACCAGTTGCCCTGCGATCACGCGATTGTCGGCGCGTATCCTGCCAGATGATAACGCTGTAGTATCCGAGATTCTCACCCCAGGTACCGGCAAGCGCAGTAGTGATACTATTCCGAAATAACAGGTGAAACAGACCGGCACCCAGCAGCGCCGTGCAGATGGCAACAACTTCTGCCGGCGCATAACGTTTTACCCATTCTTTGATTTTATCTTTGACCATAAATTTTACCTTCATCCTAGGGCCTTCACCCTGAATTCTTTCTTCTAGATCCTAGATTCTATTTTCTAGATTCTACATTCTATATATTTCCATCCATCTCAAGTACATATTCTTTCCGTTTTGTATACCACGCACAGGATGAAAATTTCCATAGTTCCGCCTCAGATACCAATCCTGCATTAACCGGATTGTTGTGCATGTAACTCAGCTTTTCGACGAATTTTTCCTGCGACAGGACAATATAATCATAAAACGACGGTTGCCAAATCCTGACCGAAGGGGGCGTGTGCTCTTGTCCCATCCTCTTATGAGGATTCTCATGATACCAATCATCTGATAGGCGAGAGCACGTGCTCTCGCCTATCTTCACATATTGGATAATCCTTTTGGCGACAATGCTCTTAATACCTTGCATTATTTTAGAAATAGTCAAATCAGGTTTCTCATCCGTCTCCCACCACAATAGCACATGTAAATGATCCGGCATAATAACATATCCCGAAATCTTAAACCCATATCTGCCACGATAATAATCCAACTGCTCTATCAGAATCTCACAACACCTTGTATCCGCAAAATAGGTATGATTGCGGTATGTTTTGGTAGTTACAAAATGCAACCCTTCATTGAACCGAGACAGTTTACCAGCCGGCATATCATTTTCCTGTGAGAAAGCACCTATCTGATCCCGGTCGCAATGTCCAAATGACAAACACAAACACGCTAATTCGCCTGCTTCTTGAGCTCCGCCAGCTTGTTCAACGCTTCCAGCGGGGTGAGCGTCTCGATCTTGACCTCTTTCAACGCTTCTAACGCCGGATTCTTTTGCTCACGGTGCACAGCTGCATGCTCTTTGTCCTCCGAAGCATCAGGGGAAGAGGAAACACTCACGGCGACAAAAGCCATTTGCTGCTGATGGAGCGACTGCCGTGTCCGGCGCAAGCGCTCGTCAAGCCCGCCGCTTGTCGATTCGATCTGCTCGAGTACACGCTCGGCTCGTGCCAGAACCTCCCGCGGCAGACCGGCGAGCTGCGCGACATGAATGCCATAACTTTCGTCTACCCCGCCGGGGACAATCCGCCGGAGAAACACAACCTTGCCATCAATTTCCTTGACCGCGATGTTGAAATTTTTGACCCGCGGCAGCTCATTCAGCTGGCTGATGAGCTGCCGC
>JAKQHK010000027.1 GCA_029573015.1 bacterium | reverse complement strand
TTATCGATCCCATGGTCATGAGGAACAGGGAGAAAGCGCTACCCATGGGAATCACGAATAAATGCAGGCTGACACGCACAAGCAGATAGATACCGAGCAGTTTTTCCAGGGCAGCGGGTAGAAACGCCATGAACGGCAACGGCGCCTCAACCGCCGCGTCAGGTATCCAGGTATGAAACGGCATGGCCCCTGCTTTGGCCATGGCTGCCGTGGCCATGAGGATAAAGGCAACCCCGATTACTCCGGTTATGTCCGCGTGCACGGCGCTCAGGGAAAAAGTTCCAGTTTCAGTACTGAGTAAAATGATCCCGAGCATCATCATGAAATCAACCACCCCAGCGATGATCAGGGCTTTGCGTGCGGTCGGTTCAGCATCCGCTCCTCCAAGCCTGATGATGCCGTAGAGGGCGGGAAGCATGGTGCCGAGAAAAAGAATGAGCACGATGAAATTATTCGCGAGCACCGCTCCATTAGTAGAGCCGAGCAGGAGGAAGAAATAACTGTAATACGGTCGCAATTTGTCGGGATTTCTCGAATAGCCGGCGGTGTACAGCGCCAGCAATACCCCGAACGCATTCACAGCCAGCAGGATGAACCCGGCAAGCAGGTCAGCCCGCAAGCTAAAATCAATCCCGTGCCCGATCCAGTTCGCAACAAACCTCCATTCGTCGGTTGCATGGAAAAAAATAATTCCGGCCTGGACCAGCGTCAGCGCACTGCCGAGTACGGCTATTCCGGCAAGCAATACTTTTCGCTGATTGGGAATAAGCGCCATCAGGGCAGCTACAAGCAAGGGAAGAATAATAATGAATATGAGCATCGATTCGTTCATGAGTTGGTTCGCCTCTGTCCTAAATAAATGGTAGCTGTTCCGCAGCCGTATGAACCAGCCTGGGCAATGCTTCTGATATTAAAGCTATCGGCAGGTGTACGACGATTCCTGAAAGCAGCGCCAAAAAAGCCAGCACAACCACAACGCCGACCATCATGCGAGTACCCTCATGATGGGCATGCATGGTTGTATCCCGCGCTTCGCCGGTGAAAATGAGCGTATATGCCCGCAGCAGGTACAGCAGGGTTAATGATGCCGTAACCAGCCCAAAAGCAGCGATCCAGGGCTGACCAGTCTGCATGGCTCCGGAAAGCACCATGAATTTGGCGAAAAAGCCCCCGAACGGCGGCAGACCAATGATGGAGAAACTGCACAGCAGGAAAGCCATCGCCGTCCAGGGCATACCCTTGGACAAGCCGCCCATGCGGGTTATGTCCTTGGTGCCGGTCCCGTGTTCGATAATACCCGCGGCGAGGAACAAGCCTGCTTTGGCCAGCCCGTGGGCAAGGATATAGAGCAGGGCTCCGGCGACGCCGATGGCTGTATAGGAAGCAAAACCGATGAAAATATACCCGATCTGGCTGACCGTCGAATACGCCAGGATGCGCTTGATATTGTTTTCCAGCAGGGCCGCGCAGGCTGATATGAAGGCAGAAAGCAACGCTACCCACATGATGGCTGTCCGCCAGTTGTCCGGCAGGACCAAAGCGTAATTGAATATACGGGCAAAGGCGTACAGTCCGATTTTCACCAGCACCGCAGCATGGAGCAGGGAGGTTACAGTAGACGGCGCCACCCCGGCATCCGGCAGCCAGGTATGAAGCGGCACCGTTGCTGACTTGGAAAACATACCGAGCAAAATAAGCAGGATGGCTATGCCACCCACCGCACTCCCCCTCACGACCGTCAGGTCAAATGTCCCGAAGGTTTCAAAAAGTAATAGAAAACCGAGCAGCATGCACACAGCCCCGAAGAAAGTGATCAGGAACGCTTTGCCGCTCTTCTCCACAAACTCCGGCTTGCGGTAAAACCCGATCAGCCGCCAGGAGGCAAATGAGGACATTTCCCAGAATAGATACAGAAAAATGAGATGAGCGGAAAAAACCAGCCCCATCATGCTGCCGATAAACAGAAGCACGACGAGGTAATACTCGCTGAGATGCTTCTGTTCCCGCATGTAATCAATAGAATAGATGATGATCATCATGCCGAGAAACGAAGCGGTCACCGCCATAAAGATAGAAAGCGCATCAACAACCAGTACCCAGTCCAACCCGGGCCAGACGGACAGGACAAAACGATCAGTTTTCCCGGAAAGGCCAAAAGGGATCAGGCACCAGCTGGCAAAATTGGTCAGGATGGCAATCGCCACCGCATATGCAGCCCGTAATCTGACCTCACTTTGAACTAACCTGAATAACGGAATACACAAACTACCGACGAGCGGCAGACCGATGACGATAACCAGCAACATTTCCACACTCATGCCTAATCCTTTGCAATGAGACAACCTGTATTAGTATAAGGATTTTTATGGAAAATAAAAGTATTTCCGATAAAAAACTCTTTGCCAAGATAACACAACTTGCCCACCCTCCACAGGCGTTGTATAGTAGCACAGGTTTGCGTTTAATCAAATACTGCCTGTGTAACCATGATTTCCCGTCTCCATCGATATCTGTTGGCAATCGGTTTTTTTCTTTTTCTTTCTCAGCCGCTAACCGTACTGGCAGCGGACAACGAACCGTTCACCATTTATTTTTTCTGGGGAAACGGCTGTCCGCACTGTGAAGAAGAAAAAAAATTGTTACCCGCGCTTCGTACAGAGTATCCCGGTTTGAGTATCAGAGAGTACGAAGTCTGGTACAACCCTACCAACGCCGCCTACCTCCAGAAAGTTGGAGATTATTTCAATATACCCAATAACCAGCGCGGCGTCCCGGTAACCATTATCGGCGATTTCCCTCCCGTGATTGGCTACGGTACAGAAGAAACAACAGGCGCTGCAATCCGCGAGCAGCTTGACGCATGCTACGCTAACGGATGTCCTGATCCCGGTCCGGATCTTGGTCTTAAAGATGCATCCGAGGCAACCCCGCTCGGTTCAGCAAGCGAACGTGCGACACGTGCAGCTACCCAGACACCCGAAAACGACAGAACCGCCGAATTACCCATGATCGGCAAGCTCGATGCCCAGAAAACCGGTTTATTCTTCTTCACCGTCATTTTCGGCATAATCGACGGATTCAATGCCTGCGCCATGTGGGTACTCTGTTTCCTGCTGAGCCTGCTCATCTATACGCACTCACGTAAACGTCTGTTTACCATAGGTGGCACCTATATCTTCATCTCCGGTTTCATGTACTTCCTGTTCATCGCCGGCTGGCTCAATCTGTTCCGGTTCGCCGGATATCTCAAGCCGGTACAGGTTGGCATTGCGCTGCTCGCGATCGGGTTCGGCATCGTATCCATCAAGGACTTTTTCTGGTTCGGCAAGGGCGTATCATTCAAGATCCCCGATCGCTTCAAACCCAAACTGTATGAAAAAATGCGATCGACTGTCCGCGGGGATGTCTCCCTCCCTGCTGCCATGCTCACCGCCGCCCTGTTGGCTATCGGCGTCAATTTCATCGAACTGCTTTGCACCCTGGGACTGCCGGCGGTCTATACGAGCATTCTCTCCACCTATGATTATCCCTGGATCGTTAATTTCTTCTACCTGTTCGTGTATATCCTGTTCTACATGCTCGACGACTTGATCATTTTTTCTGTGGTTGTCCTGACCATGAGCAGTAAAAAATTTACGGAAAAATACGGTCGTATCTCCAAGCTGATAAGTGGGCTGATCATCCTCGCCCTCGGCATCATCATGCTCATCGACCCGTCCTTGCTTACTTTCTCCTAAGTAGCATATTGATCATGGCACTTCCTGAAGAAAAAAGCATCTCCATCGCGCCCCAGTTTGTCATCATCCTGGCGTTCTTCATCCTGACTGCCAACTGGTGGTACAGCCTTTTTTTCAATATTATCTTCATCGGTTATGACATCTTTGAGGAAATGCGCTACTCTATCGTCTTCTTTGCCATATTCCTCAGAATCATCTCCTATCCCCTGCGTTTGATCGGTAACTCATTGTCAAAAAAAGAAAAAATAGCCGACGAAGAACAGGAGCTTATCTCCCAGATCAAGGATGATGTTACCCGCAAGCGTCAGCAGCAGCTCTGGCTAAAAAAACACAAAAACGTCCTGCTCTTTGTCTGGTTTAATATGGGTTTTTCCATTCTGAACACCCTCATGGTCGGGCGCATATTCCTGGAAAATTTTACTTCCGACCGCACCCTGCCCATGCTCTGGTCCTGGGTACCGCGCCCTGATTTTCCTGTCCAGACACTCAGCTGGCTGCCCATCGTAGGGATGACCGACCTGTCAGTCATCAACCAAAAACTAAATTTTATCTCAGCAATCGGAGCCGGCGTCGTCGGTATCGCTGAAGTAGTAATCAGGGGAAAGACATCCAAACGTGAAATTTGGATGTACCTGCTTGCATATCCGCTCGGAGCCTATTTCATCACCAATCAAGTCCCCTCGGGTTTTGAGTTTACCCTGATCTGTATCGAAGTCCTTACTCTCGCTCTGATTTTCATCGAAAAAGCAGCCGGATCTTCGCTGAAACGCCTGAAAGAAGCTGCCAAAATCAAAATGCCCGTGCTTGATTCAACCAAGCGCTAGGACAGGATGCGTGATTTCAATTCTGCCAGCCCTTCACCTGTCTTTGCAGAAATATACACAGCCTGCTGGTCGAGCCGACGGCTGTCCGTGAGCAGATCAAACTTATTGTACACTTTAATTACCGGCACATCGCTGCCGATTTTTTGTAATGTTTCAAAGACGACCTTTTCCTTCTGCTCATACCGCGAATCAGCGATATCAATAACCGCGAGGACAAGGTCGCTCTCGCGCACCTGCCCGAGCGTCGACTCGAATCCGTCCACCAGCTCATGCGGCAGTTTGCGGATAAAGCCAACCGTATCCGTAACCAGGACAAGCTGTTCGCGGCGCTTGGCACGCTCAGGCGATACCGGCGCATCGAGGCAGACGATCCGGGTCGTCGGATCCACCGTTGTGAACAGCTGGTCGCGGGCTACCACCACCTGGGATTTCGTTAAGGCATTAAGTAAAGTCGACTTCCCGGCATTGGTGTA
>JAKQHK010000018.1 GCA_029573015.1 bacterium | reverse complement strand
GGCTGGAGCTCTGTTTCTTGGGTTGATCGCAGTTTTTCCCTTCGTCGTCCAGTCCCTCACGCATTATGATACGGTTATCGGCGGGACCAGCCTACTAATTATGGTAAGCGTCATCCTGGAAACCATGCGTCAGATGGAAGCGCAGCTTATCATGCGCGATTATGAACACTTTCTGGAGCGCTAGCACCTATGCCTCATGCGCATGCCTACATTTTCTTCGGCATACAGGGGGCTGGCAAAGGAACCCAGGCTCAGTTGTTGAGCAATAAGCTGGGTATACCCCAGATATCGACCGGAGATATCCTGCGTGACGCCATCGCCCGACAAACTGATGCCGGCAAGCGGGTGCAATCGTTTCTGGAGCGTGGCGAGCTGGTACCTGACGACTTGATCTTTCCCGTATTTACTGCCAGATTTGCTGAGCCTGATACTCAGGCAGGCTTTATTCTCGACGGATTCCCGCGGACAGTTGTGCAGGCAGAGGGTCTGGACAAGCTGCTGGCAGCACAGGATTCCCAGATAACCAAAGCCATCCACATCAGGCTGGAAGAAGATGTCCTCCTCGATCGGCTTGCCCACCGCTGGATCTGCCGTTCCTGCAATGCGATATACAATCAACTAACTTCCCCTCCCAGGGAACCGGGCAAGTGTGACGCCTGCAGCGGTGAACTGTATCAGCGTACCGATGATCAGGATGTGGCAGCCATTAAGGAACGCATCGCCAGTTTTCACACATTGACTGATGAGGTTATCAGGTATTATGCCGATCAGGGGGTGCTCGTGGAGGTGGAAGGAAACCAGTCCATAGAAGCTGTTTTTTCTGCCATACTTGCGGAGCTGGGACTCGTATGATTGAACTACGCCAGCCGGATGCTATAGAAGCGATGCGCGAAGGTGGAAAAATTCTCGGGAGAGTACTGTCAGCATTGATGCAGGAAGCACGCGAGGGAATGAGCACTTTACAACTTGATGCATTTGCCGAGGCTTTGATCACCGAAAGCGGCGCCCGGGCGTCTTTCAAGGGGTATCGTGGGTTTCCCGCGAGCATCTGCACCTCGATTAATGACGAAATTGTCCACGGTATACCGCGTGCCGATCGCATACTGAAAAACGGCGATCTTTTAAAATTGGATATCGGTATCTACCATAAAGGCTATCACACGGATGCCGGACGCACCGTAGCGATAGGTACGGTTGCTCCGGTAGCCCTGCAGCTCATGGAAGTCACGGAAAAATCCTTTTTTGCTGGTTTGCAGGCAGTGCGTGATGGCAGTTTTGTCAATGAGATCGGGAAGAATATAGAAAAGTATGCTGAAAAGGCCGGATTTGGCATCGTCCGGGAGCTGGTCGGGCACGGGGTAGGCAGGCAGCTGCATGAGGATCCGGAAATCCCCAATTTTTACCGTGCCGATCTGCGCATCCCCCTGAAGGCCGGTATGACCCTCGCCATAGAGCCGATGCTTACTCAAGGAAGCTGGAAAATCCGCACATTACGAGACCGGTGGACAATTGCCACGACGGATGGTAAGCTGTCTGCATATTATGAGAATACTGTACTGGTCACAGGGGGCGATCCCGAAATACTAACGGCAACTTCTTGATTCTTTTATAAAATACTTCTTGCAAGTCGTACATATATCAGTTATAATTTGAAAGCTTTGTCAAAAACCAATCAGTATGGCCAAAAATAACCGAGAACAATCAACGAACAAACTCCAGGCGATCGAGGTCGAAGGAGTTATACTGGAGGCATTGCCCAATGCCATGTTTCGGGTTGATTGTGGAAATGACCACATTGTTCTCGCTCACATCTCCGGGAAGATACGTAAAAACTTTATCCGTATTCTTCCGGGAGACAAAGTCAAGGTAGAATTGACTCCGTATGATTTAACCCGTGGCAGAATCACTTATCGTTTAAAGTAAATTCCTATGAAAGTTCAAGCTTCCGTCAAAAAGAGATGCAGTAAATGCAAGATCGTTATCCGCAAGGGAAAACGCTATGTTATCTGCAAGCATTCACCGCGTCACAAACAACGTCAGGGATAATTAATATTAGTATCAAACAACTATGGCACGTATCGCTGGTGTTTCTATTCCGGAACAGAAAAAAGTCAAGATTGCCGTAACCTATATTTACGGCATCGGTCAGCACAAGGCATTGGAGCTACTAGACACTCTAGGAATTGATCCCGAGGTGCGCGTCAAAGACCTTACCGAAGTTGATCTCAACCGTCTGCGGGATGTTATTGAAAAGAATGAAAAGGTAGAGGGTAAACTCCGTCAGGTCGTTTCCATGAACGTCAAGCGTTTGAAGGAGATCAATTGTTACCGGGGTGTCAGGCACAAACAGGGTTTACCCGTGCGCGGACAGCGGACCAAGACGAACGCGCGCACCAAGCGCGGCAAACGGATTAATGTCGGCAGCGGACGCAAGAAAGCCACCGCTAAAACCTAATCATCTTATTTTTTAAAACAGCAGCGTATGGCAACTCCAGCTAAACGAGTCACAAAGAAAGCCAAGAAAACCGTATCCAGTTCCGGCCGGGTCTATATCCAGTCAAGTCTGAATAACACCATTGTTACCATCACGGATCTTGCCGGCGATGTCATATCCTGGGGATCAGCCGGTGGATCAGGTTTCAAGGGCGCCCGCAAGTCAACGCCGTATGCCGGACAGGTCGCGGCAGAGACTGCCGCCCAGAAGGCCGTAGATAAAGGATTGCGGGAAGTGACGGTTTTCATGAAAGGCATCGGTTCAGGCCGGGAGTCCGCTGTACGCGCTCTGAAAAATGTCGGTTTGTCTGTTATTTCCATAGCTGATGTCACACCGGTCCCGCATAACGGGTGCCGTTCGCCGAAACCCCGGCGCGTTTAATTAAGAAGAGGAAAACATGGCTCGATATCACGAAGGTTCCTGTCGTCAATGCCGCAGAGAGGGAGACAAATTGTTTCTCAAGGGGGCACGCTGCCTTACTCCCAAATGCGCCCTGGAACGGCGCAACTATCCCCCTGGTTTCCATACCCGTCGGGTGCGACCTTCTGACTATGGCGTGCAGCTGCGCGAGAAGCAAAAAATCAAACGCATTTACGGCGTCCTGGAAGTTCCTTTCAAGAATTACTATATCGCTGCCACGAAAAGTGGTGAGGTTACCGGGCACAAATTGCTCGAACTTCTGGAAATGCGGCTGGATAATGTTGTTTATCGGCTCGGCTGGGCATCATCACGCAGTCAGGCTCGCCAAATAGTATCTCATGGTCATATCCGGGTCGGAGACAAAAAAGTTAACGTGCCTTCCTACCAGACCAAAGCCGGACAGAAAATCAGCCTGACAGCCCGCGGTCAGAAATCACAGATCATTTCCATCAACATCAAGGAAAAGCATACGGTGCCTGCCTGGATAGCCACGAAGCCGCAGGCAGCGGAAGCTGATATCATCCGACCACCCAAGCGTGAGGAAATCGATGCGCAAGTCAACGAACAGTTAGTTATTGAATACTATTCCCGTTAATTTTTATTACCATTTTCTCGCCTCCTAGGTTTAATTGAGGAGAAAGCTGTGCAATCAACCATCCTGCCGAAAATAACTGTCGTGGAAGAGACAGAAGCCTATGGCAAGTATAGCATCGAACCACTTGAGAAGACGTACGGCATCACCATGGGTAATGCCCTGCGGAGAGTGCTGCTCTCCAACCTTCCAGGTCTGGCAATTGTAGCGGTGCGCATCAAGGGCGCTTCGCATGAATTTTCCACACTGGAATACATGAAAGAAGATGTGCTTGATTTTATTCTTAATCTGAAGCAGGTGCGCATCCGCAAGCTGGAGGATTTCGACAAATCGCTCAGTCTCGAGCTCGAGATCTCTGGTCAGAAGGAAATCAAGGCAGGGGATATCAAAGTGCCGTCCCAGATCGAAATCATTAATCCTGATCTGTATCTGTGTTCCCTGACCAATAAAAAAGCCAAATTTGAAGCAGAATTTGTCGTGGAAGAGGGATACGGGTACTCCATCGCTGATGCCCGGCACTATTCCAAGAAGAAATCAATTGATTATATCCCGATTGATGCGCTTTTTTCACCAGTACGCAAGGCTAATTTCCAGATTGATCCCACCCGGGTGGGGGAGAAAACCGACGCAGAAAAAATGATCCTGGAAGTCGAAACCGACCAGACACTTTCTCCCATGCGCGCCATCAACCTTGCTGCCGCAGTGCTTACCGAGCATTTTACGATTTTTGTCAATGAAGAATATTTCAAGCCGGAAGTACCGCCTCCCGTTGATGATACCATTATAACAGCCGAAGAAGGGGAAACTGCTGGTGCAACTCCTTCTCCTGATCTGACCATCGAGGACCTCGGTCTGTCCACACGGGTGCTCAACAGTCTGCATGGCGCCAATATCGATACCGTTGCTGATCTCGTAGAATACAGCGAGGACGATCTGCTGAAATTAAAGAATTTTGGCCAGAAATCCATGACCGAGATTCGTGAACAACTTGCCGAACGGCAATTAAGCTTGAAAGGGAATGAGGAAACAGCATGAGACACCAAAAGAGCGGCAGAAAACTTGGCAGACCGGTAAAGGAACGGATGGCATTGCTCACCAATTTGAGCATTTCCGTTTTGCTCTATGAAAAAGTGAAAACTACCGAACCCAAAGCCAAGGAAGTACGTCCCATCGTTGAAAAATTGATCACTAAAGCCAAGAAAAATACCGTGGCGGCAAGACGTGAGCTTTTAGCCTCCTTGCACAACAACGAAACAGCCGTGAAGAAGCTCATGGAAGTCTGCTCAACACGGTATGCCAAGCGCGACAGCGGCTTTGTGCGCATCGTCAAACTCGATAACCGCAAGGGCGACAATGCCCCCATGGCTTTAATATCATTACTTCCGGAATAGTATTCGCCATGAAGAAAACAGCAACTATCAGATCTCAAGACGTGAAACGGGCATGGCATCTCGTCGATGCTGAAGGTCAGACGCTCGGCAGGCTGGCTACGCAGGTAGCGCAGCTGCTGCGCGGCAAAGGCAAAGTCGACTTCAGCTATCATGTTGATGGCGGGGATTATGTTGTGGTCATCAATGCCGCTAAGATCAGGGTAACCGGCAACAAACTGACAGATAAAAAGTATTACAACCATAGCGGTTACGTGGGCAACCTCAAGACCATATCCCTGGATGCCCTGCTGCGCAAGGATCCGACCCTGGTCATCAAACATGCCGTCAAGGGTATGCTGCCGCACAACCGCATCGGTGCGGATATGCTCCGCAGGCTGAAAGTTTCTGCAGATGCTAAACATGCCTATAGCCAGGTATCTAGTTAATTTTTTTGTCGGTAAGCACCAATTATGACAGCATCAACCTCTGCTTCAAAAAAAACTGAAAAGTATTTTTATGGTCTCGGTCGACGTAAAACTTCGACCGCTAGAGTCCGCCTCTACAAAGGTACCGGAAAAATCGTCATTAATGACAAGCCCGGAGAGGAGTATGTCAATTTTGCGGATTTGATCCCGCTGATCCAGGCTCCGCTTCTCGTGACCGAACAGCAGAGTGCCTACGACATATCAGCTCGCGTTAACGGCGGGGGAGTAATTTCCCAGGCAGAAGCTATCCGGCTCGGAGTAGCCAAAGCGCTCGTGGCACTCGATAACGCATTCCGTCCTAAGCTTCGTCAGTACAAATACCTGACCACAGATTCTCGCGTTATCGAACGCAAGAAGCCCGGATTGAAAAAAGCGAGAAAGGCACCCCAGTATACTAAACGCTAGAGCGATCATGGCACCAGTACCGCAGATTTTGCAGCTCGATATATCCATAAAGACCCTGTTTAAGATCACCTGCTATCTTTTGGGTCTTTATGTCTTTTTCAAGGCATTTACGATCATTATTCTCGTATATATTGCCTTGATTTTTGCCTCTGCACTCAGACCGATCGTCACCTACGCTCGCTATCTCAAGATTCCCCGTCCGATCGCCATCCTCCTCATATATCTCATGATCCTGGCTGCGATTGTGGGGATTTTTGCCATCGTCATTCCGCCTATCGTCAAGGAAACTGATGATTTCATCAAGACCATTCCCTCCTGGATCGATACGATCAGCACCAAGTATGCCTGGGTCAGGGATGCGATCAGGGAATACGATATCAAGTCTTTTGTTTCTTCTGCTTCCAGCGCGCTAGCCAGCTGGACATCCAATCTCTCCTCCGGCATCCTCAGCAATGCCTGGACCATTACCTCCGGCATTTTCGGTGGAGTTATATCCCTATTTCTCCTGCTCGTCATGACCTTCTACATGATCGTTGAGGAAAATAAACTCACCAAAAGCATTGCTTCCCTATTTTCTGATGATATCGGCAAGAATATCGCTGCGCTGGCTGATACGATTCAGGCAAAACTTGGCTCGTGGTTCCGCGGCCAAATGACTCTCTGTCTGATCATCGGAGTTGTCACCTATATCGGTTATAGTATCATCGGCGTGAAATACGCTTTACCACTAGCAGTAATTGCCGGAATTCTGGAGATCGTACCGTATTTCGGGCCGAATATCGCCGGGATTATTGCTGTTTTGGCGGTGCTGCCTAGTTCACTCGTACTGGCATTTATGGTTGTGATCATCGCTGTCATCATCCAGCAGCTGGAGAATAACGTTATCGTTCCGCTTGTGATGAAACAGGCAGTCGGGCTAGATCCGCTCATCGTAATTATCACCCTGAGTATCGGAGCCAAACTGCTCGGACCTGTGGGAGCTATATTGTCAGTCCCGTTTGTAGCGACCATGAAGATTGTTATCGATTTTTATCGGCGTTACCGGCAGCAGAAAGGCGATATCACCAGTCAATCTGAACCGGATACTTCCGGTGCTTCACCGCAGATCACCCTGAGCGACCTGTTTGCCCGCATCAAACTCCCATTTCGCAAGAATAGTCCTGAGTCTTGAGTCCTTAGTCCTTAGTCTCGAGTAACAGAAGCAGAGACAGTCAGCTTTTTGCTTCACAGCAGGATCATTGTGCACATTGAGAATTTGAAAATTGATATTTGATTATTTCCTCAGGCCCTATCGTCTATCGGCTAGGACGCCGCCCTCTCAAGGCGGAAAGGGGGGTTCGATTCCCCCTAGGGCCACCATTCGACTCACTTCGTTCGCTCA
>JAKQHK010000106.1 GCA_029573015.1 bacterium | reverse complement strand
GAGTTCCTTATGAATGCCCAGGGAGAGGATGTGGTCGCCGGGGTGCGCACTCCGGAACCGATCGCCCGGCTGGCGGATGTCATGCCAGCCGCGTATCAGCAGTTGACCGAGGTAAGCAGCATTCTGGAAAAACATTATCGGGATATGCAGGATATTGAGTTTACTATTGAAAACGGTAAGGTCTGGCTGCTGCAAACCCGGCGGGCAAAACGAACTGGTCTCGCCGCTTTGCGGATTGCGGTCGATATGGTTGAGGAGCACATGTTTTCCCCCAAGGAAGCGTTGCTGCGCATCGAGCCCGAACAACTTAACCATTTGCTGCGACCGGTTTTTGATGATACGGAAAAAAAGCAGGCGATCGTCTCAGGCAGGTTACTTGCCTGCGGCCTGGCAGCCGGACCGGGGGCAGCCTCTGGTAAAGTGGTTTTTTCCGCTGCCCGTGCCGAGGAGCTGGCGGCCGCTGGTCAGCCGGTTATTCTTGTACGTCAGGAAACCTCTCCGGAAGATATTAAGGGTATGTATGTTTCTCAGGGCATTCTCACTGCCCGCGGTGGCATGACTTCACATGCGGCCCTGGTCAGCCGCCAAATGGGTAAAGTATGTGTGGTGGGTTGCAGCGAGCTGGATATTGATTATGGCAAGCGTTCCCTGCGCGTCAAGGAAAGGAGCATTGCCGAGGGCGATGAGCTGTCGCTCGATGGGACAACGGGTGAAATCATTGTCGGCAATTTGCAGACCAGACAGTCAGAAGTGCTGCGGGCGGTGCTTGAGCAGGATCCGGCCAGCCGGAAATCGCCTGCCTACCGGCTATATGCCCGCCTGATGGAATGGGCTGACTGTGTGCGGATTCTCGGCATCCGGGCCAATGCAGACCAGGCTGACCAGGCTGCGGTAGCGCTGGCGCTCGGTGCAGAGGGTATTGGGCTCTGCCGCACAGAACACATGTTTTTTGGTGAACCGAAAATTACCTATATGCGGGAAATGATCTTGGCGGAAACAGAGGAGGCGAGGAAAGCAGCCCTGGCTAAACTGCTTCCCATCCAGCGCCGCGATTTTGAATCGTTATTCCGTACCATGAATGGTAAGCCAGTGACTATTCGTACCCTAGATCCGCCCCTGCATGAATTTTTGCCGCAGGGACCAGACGATATTTCTAGGGTTGCTGCAACACTTGGCATCGCCGCGGAGCAGATCGAGCAGCGTCTGCATAGTCTCAAAGAACTCAATCCCATGCTCGGCCATCGGGGTTGCCGTCTCGGGATCACCTATCCGGAGATCACCCGTATGCAGGCACGGGCGATAGCCGAGGCAGCCTGCCAGCTCAAAAAGGAGAGCATTGACGTTTATCCGGAAATCATGATTCCCCTCGTGGCCTACGAAAATGAATTGCTTTCCCAGGTGCAGCTGGTTCAGGAGGAGATAGCGCTGGTCATGGAGGAACAGGGTGTGCAGTTTGCCTATCAGATTGGCACCATGATCGAGCTTCCCCGGGCTGCCCTTATCGCCGATGTGCTTGCCCGTACGGCGCAGTTCTTTTCCTTTGGCACAAATGACTTGACCCAGACTGCCCTGGGAGTGTCGCGGGATGATGCGGGCAGATTCCTCACCCCGTACCTTGACCAGAACATTATCCCCAGCGATCCGTTTCGCTCTATAGACCGGCAGGGAGTGGGGCAGTTGATGCGGTTTGCTGTGGAAAGAGCCCTGGATACCCGTCCTGACTGCAAGCTCGGTATCTGCGGGGAACAGGGGGGCGATCCAGACTCGGTCGCTTTTTGCGCCGAACTGGGACTGGATTATGTGAGCGCCTCTCCCTACCGTCTGCCGATCGCTCGACTGGCCGCAGCTCAGGCAGCTTTAGCTGCAGGCATGAAAAAAAACGACAAGGCTTGATGAGAATATTTCAACGCGATATAATTCGATACGTTTGTTTCAACGCAAGCAGGATGAAATTACCATTTACATAGAGTATTTACCATTTATTACCTGTGATCAGCGAAACAGCTGATCGCGAAGCGAAAGGAGCGCAGAGCAGCTATGGCACAGAAGGAATTTAATCCATTTGCAATGGCGCAGCAGCAGTTTGATGGTGTTGCGGAGCAGATGCAGCTCGATGCATCAACGCGGGCATTACTGCGGGAACCGGAACGGGAATTGCATTTCACCCTGCCTGTCCGCATGGACAGCGGCGAGGTAAAGGTATTTAAAGGATTCCGTGTCCAGCACAGCACCCTGCGCGGTCCGGCCAAAGGCGGTATCCGGTTTCATCCCGAGGAGACCGTCGATACAGTCAAAGCGCTGGCAACCTGGATGACCTGGAAATGCGCTGTGGTTGATATTCCGCTTGGCGGTGGCAAGGGTGGCATCATCTGTGACCCCCGCGAGATGAGCATGGGCGAGCAGGAACGGCTGTGTCGCGGGTGGGTGCGCAAGGTTTTTGACATCGTCGGACCGGAAATCGACGTGCCGGCTCCGGATGTCATGACCAACAGCCAGCATATGGCCTGGATGATGGACGAGTACAATACCCTGGCCCGGGTGCACAAGCCCGGTTTCATCACCGGCAAGGCACTTGGCGTGGGAGGCTCCCTCGGACGTACGGAAGCCACCGGGTACGGCGTGGTGTTTGCAGCTGCGGAAGCACTGAAGCGCAAAGGTAAAGATATCACCAAATGCACGGCTGCGATTCAGGGCGCGGGCAATGTTGCCCGGTACACCTGCGAAAAATTTGTGCAGTTAGGCGGTACAGTTGTCTGTATCAGCTGCTATGATCATAATGACAAAAAAGTCTACACCTACCGTAAAAAAGAAGGTATTGATCCCAAGATCATGCTGAGCGCGGTTGATAAATTCGGCACCATCGATCAGAAAGTTGCCAAAGAAGCCGGCTGGGAACAGCTCGATGGGGGGGAATGGATCAAGCAGGATGTTGATGTGCTCTTGCCGTGCGCCCGCGAGAACGAGATCAATGCCGAAACCGTGCAGGGTATCTCATCACAGGTCAGTATCATTGCCGAGGGTGCCAACGGACCGACTACGCCCGAGGCAGATGCGGTCATCAAGACAAAGGGTATCTATGTTGTTCCTGACTTTCTCGCCAATGCCGGCGGTGTGACGGTTTCGTATTTCGAACAGGTCCAGAACAATATGAATTATTACTGGACCAAAGACGAGGTTCTCGCCAAGTTGCAGCAGAAAATGGTAGACGCCTTCAAGGCAGTTGCAGATCTTGCCGACGAGAAAGGTATCTACATGCGCGATGCCGCCTACTGGATTTCCATCGGGCGGGTATCCATGGCAGCGAAACTGCGCGGCTGGGTCTAAACAGTTACTAGTAAAGCATAAAAAAAGGGGCACATATCTGTGCCCCTTTTTTTATGGTCGGTTAATCTAACGTCAGATGCGTACCCACTGGGTGGAAATAATGTTCTCGGCGCATTCGCCGTTGGGCAGGGTCATATATTTGAACTGCTGACGAAGGACAAGCCGGGTCTGCACGGTGTCGATAAAGGCAAGATAGCGGGTCTGGTTTTCTCCGTCCTCGTCGCTGTACACGGCATCCGTCTGGTCGCGGTAATAGAGGTAGAGCTGCCAGATCGCTTCCCAGAGATCCGGACCGGCGGACAGCGCATTCAGCCCGAGATCATTTTTTACTTCCCGGTAGTTGATCGGATACGCGTGCGACTGATACTCGGCGCTGAGCAGATCGACAATCGTGCTGATCTGTTTGGCGTCCTTGATTGGATTCAGGTTGGTCTCGAGGATTTTTTTGCTGATCAAACGGGCGAGCCGGTATGACTGCTCGATAGCACCAAGGGCAAGCGGGTTGATGTATTCAAACAGGGCGGTATAAATTTCTGCTACGGCTTCGGCGGTATACCGGTCTTTGGCTTCATTGCGCAGGAAGGAAATGCAATGTTTGAGGTCCTGGACAGAGATGGGTATAGGGTTGTTGTCCGGCCCCTTGGGGAGAAGCGGGTGCATACGCGTCGGGTCCACCGGGCTCATTTCGGACATGGGGCCCATGATGATTTCATGAGCGCCAAGCGCTATATGGGTAGCGGCGCTATGGGCACGATAG
>JAKQHK010000084.1 GCA_029573015.1 bacterium | reverse complement strand
TGAAGAGAACCTGAACATGTCGGTTTCCGAGGACGGTCCCTGCAACCCTTCGAGCGACTACGCGGTGAGCAAATGCGATGCCGAGAAGCGCCTGCTTGAATTGTTCAGGAAAAATCTGCTCAGGAGGTTGACGATCCTGCGCCTTGCCCCGGTTTATGACCGTTGCTGGAGCCTGAACCTCGATCGGAGGGTATTCGGACCCCGCAAGCTGGCCTATCTGCGGTTTGGCTCCGGGGAGCAGCGGATGTCCGCGCTGGCACGGGCCAATCTTGTTGATTTCATAGATTATCTCCTGACAAACTCGCGATCCCCTTCAGCCCCTGAGGTCATGAATGTCTGCGATATGCATCCATACGAGTTTAACAGGATCATCAATGCTTATAAAAACTCAGGAGTGTTTGAAAACCGGCTTACGATCTCGGTTCCCCTGCAGATCGTCTGGCTGGCATCCCGTATGGCAGGGCTGGTATTGCCAAAGAAAAAGAAATGGCTTCATTCCGGGTACGACAAGCTTGCTTCGAGCCTCATTTTTGACAACACGAGCATGCTGAGTACGGGATTTGTTCCAAAGAATGATCTGGAGACGGTGTTCCATCCTTAAAAACGTGGAATGATCATACAGGTCTGGTTCCTGTTGGCAGCATCGTTGTTTATTGGCGCCGGGGGTGCCTTGCTTGTTTCCCGATATGGACCGCAAATAGGTCTGGTGGACAATCCCACTGATCGAAGCTCGCACCTCCAGCCTGTTGCCAAAGGCGGAGGGGTGGGTATTCTGTGTTCGTTTATAGCCGCAGCCGCAGTTCTGCAGATATCCCCGGCGCTGTGGGGTCCGATCGTCGCTCTGTCCGTGGTGAGCCTGCTCGGTGACAGGTACGACCTGTCCGTGCGAAATCGGCTGGTGGTCCAGTTCGGCATAGCCTGCTTCGTGCTGATTGTCGGCGTACTGATCCAGGGAATGAGTTTGCTCGGCACGTACTCTGGCATTTTCCCCGTGGCTTTCGGCATTACGTTCTTCATGGTGTTCATGGTCGGAACCGCGAATTATTACAACTTCATGGATGGCATCAACGGCATCGCGGCCATTACCGGCATCGCCGCATTCGGTCTGCTGGCCTGGTATGCCTTTGATCGAGGGCACTCTCCTGTTCCGGTCGTGCTGTGCCTGTGCCTTGTTTTTGCATGTATCGGGTTTCTGCCCTTCAACATGCCCAAGGCACGGGTTTTCATGGGCGATGTAGGGAGCATCCTACTCGGGTTCGTCTTCGCCGGGATGGTGATAGCGCTGTCGGAAAATATGACGGAATTCATTGCGCTTGCAGCCTGCCTCTTCCCCTTCTATGCCGATGAGCTTACCACGACGATCGTCAGGGTTCGAGATGGCGAGAGGCTGAGCCAACCTCACCGCAGGCACCTGTACCAGCTTCTTGCCAATGAAATGGGCATTGACCACTGGAAGATATCGATCGGGTATTGCGTAATCCAGATAATCGTGGGCTGCAGTGTGCTCGCGATGATTCGGCACGGTTTTTGGACCATTGCTTCGGTGCTGATTTTTTATTTCATGGTATTTTTGATCATGTCTATCAGGGTCAGGAAATATGTTGGTTCCAGGCAGTGACAGCAAAAACCCGTGAGATTTGCAAGAATCTCTCTGAGATGGTGCCGTGAGCTTAAGAAATGACCAGGGAAAATGCCCATAGGTGGGTTGAGCAGGAGAAGGAAAAGCATGGCATGTCGAGAAGACTTTCATAATATTGTTATTTCTGGCTTGAAGTATATAATAATTGGTTATACTAATTGGTTAACTCATAAAGAGGTTTCTGTGCATATGTGATTGTGTAAGTCAGAGGATGGTTGAATAATGCGGTTTCTTCTCAAAAAAAATTTCTGGATTATTCTTCTGTTGGATTTGCTTCTGCTTTCATCATGCTATTATCTTGCACATTGGCTGAGGTTCGACGGTGCCTTGAACCCTGTTATAAAGAATAAGATCTTGGCCACCATCATCCCCCTGTTGGGAATAAAGATAAGCTGTTTCGTGTTTTTTGATCTGTACCGGGGCATGTGGAGATATGCTGGTATAAAAGACCTCGTCAATGTCATCATGGCCTCGGTCTGCGGGTCTTCATTGTTCGTAGTCTACCTTGCGATTTTCTATCATTTCACAGGCATCTCTCGGGGTGTTTTGCTTGCGGATGCAGTGTTGACAATAGTATTC
>JAKQHK010000139.1 GCA_029573015.1 bacterium | reverse complement strand
GGGTGCGCAGCGGCCGCAGGTCGCAAGCCCCCCGATCTGATTATCCCGATAATCCGGAAAAGCCCCGGAGGGTACGACATATCATAGCGGTGATCTGGTTGGGGGCTGACCACCCCAACGGCCAAAAAATTGCCTACAGGGCTCCCCAATCTACCTGGGTTTTTACCAGGTCTGCCGCCACTCCGGGGCTCAAATGTGTTGTTGGTACTATATGCCGGGGGGCTGACGCACCCAACGCTATGGTCTGCCCCCCCCTGCCGGGGCTTACCCCTCGGTTTGAAAGACAGCTGAGTATAAGCATCAAGGTCCGAGGTGAAATACCTCCCACACACCACCGCCATGTGTGGCATGCGCTTCTGTCAGTTTCAGGTGGACGGCTCGGCCAACGATGATGCAGGCGGCAGACCAACAAAGTGAGCCGGGGTTTCGAGGCATTCCCTACTAACCTGAAAAAATCATTCGACGCGGAGCATCAGGTCATGGCGCTGGGCTTTGGCTTGCACACCCGGCAGTTCCGCAGGGAGCATGCCGGTTCTGGCTGGATCAGCATTGCAGAGACGAAACCCGTTGTTGTTGTTGCTGTTGTACGGGTTGTTGTTGTTACGGTATGACACACGGCAGTTAGTTGCATTGTTGTTCCAGTTGCCACCGCGCAACAGTCTCCTTGGCGCCATGACCTTTAGGGGAGTACCATTTTCCACTTCCTCTTTTCATTTGAAAATTCGATGTCTCCAAATATCCTGTTGATCAGCTTCTTGGTATGACCCGCAGTCAGGTATCCGATATGCCCGTTGATGCTGCGCAGCAGCTGGTTAAAATCAGTTACTATCCTACGGGATTTCAGTTTGCGCCTGAATCTGACCAGGTTACACGAGCGTAACTTGATCCTGTTCTCATGCAGCCTGAAGCCCAGAAAGTCTATCCCTTGAGAGTTCTTCTTGATGTAGTCCTTCTTCTCGTTTGGGCACAGCTTGATTTCTTGCAGTTTCGACCTCATGCGCAGCATGGCATCCTTGAGCCCTTCCCTCGAGTCGCCAAACACGATCACATCGTCCATATATCTGATGTAGTAGGGAAAGTGCAGCTGTTCCCGCACGTAGTGATCGAAATCGCTCAGGTAGAAATTGGCAAAGAGCTGGCTGGTCAGGTTACCGATCGGCAGTCCTCGCGGCCTAACCATATCGCAAACATCAGATTCGGTATGGGGGAAGTAGTACTTGACTCCGCTGTCATACGTTCCCAGCAGCTGTTCCAGTAAAAACATCAGTTTAGGGTCCTTGAACTTCCTGTTTAGTTTGGCCAGCAGCACCTGATGGTCGATGGTATAGAAATACTTTTTTATGTCCAGCCGATAATGATAAGCGGAGTTTTGATAGAACCAGAAGGCTCTTCTGAGCGCCTTGTGCAAGCCTTTGTTCCGGCGGCAGGCATAGCTGTCCACGATCATGGATATCTCCAGGATGGGCATGATCACGTTGCACAGCGAGTGATGCAGCACTCTATCCCGGAATGGGGCGCAAGATATTGTTCGCTGTTTGGGCTCATAGATCTCGAAGTGCCGGTACCGGCCGAAGGAGTATCTCTGTTCCCGCAATTGGGACTGCATCTCCAGCAGATTGCCTTCCCAATTATACTCAAACGCAGATAAATCCGCAGAACTCTTGCCCTTCTTCGCGTCATGAAAGGCGGTTAGCAGGTTATTCCAATCGTAAATCTGTTCATAGAGGTAACCAAGCCGTTTCATCTATTTCTGCAGCGATTTAAGCCATCCTCCCAGTTGTTTACCGATATTGTCGATCTGTTCTATAAAGGCATGGTGTTGGGTGCTCGAGATCAGTTTGAGTTCAAAGGTCAGGCGCACCAAAAAGCGCAGCACATCC
>JAKQHK010000070.1 GCA_029573015.1 bacterium | reverse complement strand
ATTATAATAGAAAACGTCCTGCAAGGCATTGGAAGCAAGGTAGATGTTACCATCTGCATCAGCAGCAGACGACGTAAAATTCGTTGCTGCCTGTACCATCGGAGTACCAAGCAATCCAATGAGAAGCAAACCAACCAAAACTAACGAACTTTTTTTTATGATTTGTTTCACAAAACATCATTACTTAAATGAATATCCAAAATCCTTTACCCTGCATTCTACCCTTTCACGACTCCGAGCGGTTGAAGCTTCAGCACAACGGATGCCAAATCCGCCTGCTGCGCTATCACCCGGTCTATATCTTTATACGCCTGTTTGCATTCCTCTGCAACATCGCTGTGTTTCTGCTTTTTAAGCAGTATGCCTGCTTCCTCCATTTCTCGGAATACCTGCTCAGCCGGTATGCTCCGGATCGCTTCCTTGCGTCCCATCGTCCTGCCGGCACCATGCGCTGAACTGCAAAAACTGGATTCCTCTCCCTTTCCTCGGCAAATATATGAATATGAACCCATGCTCCCGGGGACAATAAGCAAGTCGTCTGATCGAGCCCGTACTGCCCCCTTGCGGTGCACGAGTAATCGCTGTCCGTAGTGCTCTTCCCAGACTGCATAATTATGATGCACATCCAGCTCCGCTTCGATGACACAGGCTCCCGTATGAACCTGTTTTTCCACTATCTGCAGCGTCTGCGCCATAAGCAGCCTGCGGTTTTCCCGGGCAAACTGCTGAGCATACTCCATGGCAGCGAGATATTCCTGTCCCGCCGTTGTATCAAGCTGCAAATACGCCAGATCTTTATCCGGCAGGGAAATCCCCTCTCGTGCACACCAGCGCTGCGCTTGTCCGTGAAATTCTTTAGCCGTCTTGTAACCAAAATTACGTGAACCGCTATGAATCATGACCCAGACCCGGTCCTGATCGTCCTTTTGTACTTCAATAAAATGATTACCCCCTCCCAGGGTACCGAGCTGGCGGCGGGCAGCAGCTAGTTCGCGCTGGATGACGGAGACATCCGGTGCATGCCGGAACAGGGCGCAGTCCTGATCCTGCCGGTGATGGCTGAAACCCGTAGGGATATCGTGGAGCACCTGACGCAACAGCGTATCAAGATGCGGAAGAATTTCCACCGTATTGTATGCAGTCCGTACCGCACGCATGCCGCAGCCGATATCCACGCCTACGGCATTGGGAACCACGGCATTATCCGTGGCCAAAACACCACCGATAGGCATGCCATACCCGACATGCACATCCGGCATGATGGCGATATGGTGGCGGGCAATCGATAATCTAGCCAGATTCGCCGCCTGCCTCAAAGCATCAGGCTCGATCGGATCAGCCCAGCTATGAATCAGGATTTGCTGGTCAGGATCTACATCACGTAAAACATGCATAATTGTTTCCCCGGTAGTGATCAGCACCTGTATGATAACCAAACAGGCGATACCAGGCAATAAAAACAAGGAAAGACATTGCGTTCTTTCCTCGTATGGGAAAAAACTGAGGGAATGCTTACTGAATAAACATCGCATCACCAAAAGAAAAGAACCGGTATTCCTGTTCAACAGCCTTCTGGTACACCTGTAACATTTTTTCCCGGCCGGTAAAAGCCGAGACAAGCATGAGCAGCGTGGAACGGGGAAAATGAAAATTCGTGATCATTGCATCGATAAACTTAAAAAAATAGCCTGGATAGATATACAGGTTAACCGGACCGCGATATCCATGCACAGCTCCGGAACTGGATGCATGCCCCGCTTCCAGCGCATGTTGGGTGGCAATCCCCTCCAAGGTTCTGACACTGGTAGTCCCCACGGCAATGATGCGCTTCCCTGTGTTCTTGGCGACATTTAAACGGTTCGCTACATCTGGTGGCAGATCCACCCACTCGGAATGCAAGTGAACATCCTCCACTGCTTCCTGCTTGACGATGGGAAAAGCCGTATCGCGGGAAACATGCAGGGTAAGATGTTCTATCTGGACTCCCTTGTCTTTAATGCGGTTCAAGAGTTCTTGGGTAAAATGCCTGCCTGCGGTAGGAGCAGCGACAGAACCGGGATCATGCGCATATATGGTCTGATACAGCGCAGCATCACCATGATAGTCAGTGATATAGGGCGGTATCGGTAATATGCCGTATACCTGCCAGACATCCTCAACCTTTTGATTAAACTGCACAAGTCTGTTGCCCTCATCAGTAGCAGCAATAACTACCGCTTCCAGAGCTGTCTTCAATGCGATACTCGCATCCTGCTGAGTAAAAATCAGACGCTGGCCTGCATGCAATCCCGGATGGACCTTGCATTCCCATAAACAGCCCTGAGCATTGAGCTCTGAGCATTGAACCCGGTTGCTTAGGCAGTGATCATCAGAAATTTTATCCAATAAAAGCACTTCCACTTTCCCGCCAGAAGGATGCTTATGGCCAAACAGCCGACGCGGTTCAACCTGCGTTTGATTGAGCACGAGCACATCCTGTTCGGTAAGCAATTGATCAAGTTCGTGAAAGATGTGATGTTGAATAGCACCTGATAAACGGTTATAGACCAGCAATTTAGAACTGTCCCGTGGCTCGGCGGGCGTCTGGGCGATAAGTTCCTTGGGCAAATAATAATCAAACAAGTCAACTTTCATACCATTTTCTCCGGGATGTATTCCCTGCTATCACAAGGTAAAAAAATATCCCGGAGCAAGTGATTCCCCGGGGTACCCGATAGGCAGAACCACGTCATTCTGGATCAATCAATGACTTCCACGTTCCAGCGTGGAACCGCATGCTCTTCTCCGCTATCCAGCCGCACCTTGACAAATTCTGCCTGTTCGCCGAGTAATTGATCACCCTGCATGAGCTTACCGGCAACGACCCGGCCGCTGAACCCATATCGTGCTCCCGCGATGATCCTGACCCGCTGTTGCTTCTTCAGTTTGACCACATCCTTGCGAAAAGACTGCGAAGGGAGGTGCGTACTCTTTGCGCTCCCCAGCGGCACAATCAAGCCGGTGACCTGCGTCCCATGGATGCGGTCCATGACCACAAGCTGACCGCGCAACGAATGAAAAAATTCCATAAACTCCAGTTGCATGGTATGATGACCGAATCCGGACGTGATGATCATAGTTAGTGTTTTTCCTTCGCTCTGGGTAAATTCACCCTGCAGCTCCCGGCTGGTGTATTCCTGATAATCCCGTGCCGGTATGCCAGCAGCAATAATGCCTCTGACTCCCATAGCCATAGCCCGCTTGATGACCGGGTAACTGATATTCCCGCCGGTAACAATGATCCGGTCACAGGATCCTCCGTCTATGTGCCGTTCCTCCAAATCTTCGTTACTATCAGTGATGATATCGATCTCTGCCACACAGCGTTCACCCATACCCAGAACACCGGTAAAGACATCTGCTGTGATCTGGATATACACCTCCCTCGGAGTACGCACTTCAGCCACGATGCCGTCAAAACCCGCTTCCAGTGAATAGTCAACCGGAGGCCGCCTGAGGACGATTTCACCGTGTTTTGCATCGATATTTTCGATCGTACCGTCCACAGGCGACCGAAAAATCCGCTTGTTCCCCAAACCACCACGCATGGCGATCATCTCCCCAACCTTTACCGGTTCGCCCTGTTTTTTCCTCAGATATCGCTGTACGCGTCCAGTGCTGACCCCGAGAACGCGTGCCAATCGAAAAATATCCTGATGACCGGGCATTTCACACTGAGCAATAACCTGATCAGCCAGTACGGATTCTCCCGGTTTAACAAGTATCGAGCCGTCGTTGACCAGCTCGCGTTTAACGACGTACTGAATCCCGCTGACTAAACGGGCAAGGCTGTTCCGAAGAAAGATACTCATACTTTTTTACGTCCCTCGTGCTAACGGGCATCAATTATTAATCCGAGACAACCGCTGGAGGTGCGTAGTATAACTTCCTCGCCCGGTTCATACCCCGCCACTCTACACTTACCCAAAGGCTGAACTGTCACTACTGCCTTTTTGCCCGCTTCCCAGGTAACCAGCTGCGAATCTGATTCTATGGTATGTTCCGCAGTTTGTTCACCGGTAAGTTCAACTTTCACTTTCACCTTGATCGGTTTTTTGCCTTTTCGCGGAAAAATACGCACATAATCACCGAGATAGAGAAGCAAGGCACTATCATCAAAATCAGTAAAATCTATGTCAAGTTTGGCCATGCTGCCAAGCACGCCCAGATACGGTCCATTATTCAGCCAAATGCTTGCAGAAAAAGGCGGTGGGGCGGTCAGCCAGACATTTTCGATAAGGCGCGATAACCGGTTACCGCTGCCGAAACACGCACCGCTAAGAACGATATGCTGTGGATTAAAATGAGTAGGCAGGGATTTCCATATCTTTTCGAGTATGCCGCGAACCAGCTGCTCCTGCCAACGTAAATCTGCTTCATCCGGTATGGTGCTCGGATACAATCCGTGATTCAATATACGATCAAGGAAATTCTGCGTGCCTTTTCCTTCCCAGAGAAGTGCCAGGTCGTCTCCGCCAACCTGTTTCAGGGCTGTTTCTACGCTGTGACCCAACCCCAAATCCCTAAACAGCTTGAATCCGAATAAACTTTCACTTTCCTCGGACGCGTCATTCCCCTGGAATAATACTGCCCGCAATTCCTCGGCACGCCAGACTGGCAGCGCATAGCTGTCATGATGAAAAGACCAGCAAGCTAGACTTTTATCGCTGCCGATATCGACCAGCAATACATTGCTGTTCCATTTTGCCGTTAGGACAGCCAGAGCGGCAAGCATTGCTGAATAGCCGGAATCAACGGTTATGCCATTCTGTCGTGATAGTTGTGAAATAAACCGATCCTCCCGTTCAGCTTTCTGTACTGCTAGATTCTGCAGATGAATAAACAGCGGGAGGAAATCACGCTGCTTCTTGCCAGGCCATAGCTCCTCGAACAGGAAAACCTGCCGTTCGCCGGCAAAAATATGCTGGATCTTCACCAGTAATTCCGCACAGCCGATATACAATACCGGAATATCCGTTGATCCGTGCTTTAATTCCGACGCTACTGATTCTGCCACCTTCAGGAGCTTTGTTTCTTTTTTCCGGTCAAACCCCCCGACCAGAATGACCGCATCGATCTGAGCAAATGTTCCTGACGATCCATTCGCCCAGAGGATTCCCTTGTCAGTCATGACTGCTTCGACTTCCAGCCCCACCTGCGATGCAAATGCCAGAAAATCATCGATAGCGTCATTGGTCAATCCGCCGATAGCCACATGCGGCATCGGCAACCTCGTAGTTGTTGCCACGATATGTTTCCAGGGAGCCTGTGTATCTCCAGTGCTTCGAGCGAGCTCTGCCAGCGAAAAGCCTGTCTGATCCCGGCCGCCGATCTCCGGATCCAGAAACAGCCCCTGTTCAAGAACCGGCAGAATCTGGAATCCATACGGTCGTATACCAGCATCTGCTTCCTCAAAAACACCGATCTTGCAGAAAGCATTGCCAATATCGACAGCGCATATTTTGTCAACCCGCATGTCTTTTTGTTTTTTAACCATGTATCATAAAACATATAAACAAAACACGACTGCCGCATGTATATTAGCGCATCACCGAACGCGAAACAAGCGGGCAGCCGCTTCAGATATCGCATTCCCGTATGATGACCGTATCACCCTTATTGATTTCCGCCCGCAGTATTTTCCCGGCAATGGGATTCTCTACCTTTTCGCTGATGATGCGACGCAGTGGCCGGGCTCCATAGACTGAATCGAATCCAAGCTTGCTCAATTTTTCTACAGCCTCCCGGGTTATCTTCATCTGGATGTCCTGCGCCCGCAGCTTCGACCGTATGCTGGCGAGAATTTTTTCTGCGATGCGATGCACCTGCTCATAGGTCAGCGGCTTGAAAACAATAACCCCGTCAAAGCGGTTAATTAGTTCCGGACGGAATACGCTCGGTAAAACCTTGTTAAACAGATCGCTACGGATATCTTCGATCCGGCGGTTCTGCAGAATGCCATCCTGGATCATTTTTGCTCCGGCATTCGAGGTGGCGATTATGATCGAATTGGTAAAATCAACAAGCTTGCCGCTGCTGTCTGTCAGCCTGCCATCGTCAAATACCTGCAGGAACACGTTATGGACATCACTGTGTGCCTTTTCGAATTCGTCAAGCAGAACCAGGGAAAAAGGACGCTTCTTGATTGCTTCAGTCAGCTGCCCTCCGGTCTCGCTGCCTGCCCGTCCGGGAGGCGCGCCAATCAGCCGGTCGATACTCTCAGGTCCATGAAACTCCGACATATCGAGGCGCACCATGATTTTTTCATGCCCGAAATACGCCTCGGCAAGTGTTTTGGCCAGTTCGGTTTTCCCGACACCGGTCGGACCAACAAACAGAAACGTAGCTACCGGCCGGTTTGAATCCTTCAACCCAACACGCGCCCGGCGTACTGCTTCGGCGACCGCGCTGACCGCCTCCTCCTGACCGATAACACGCTCCCGCATGATTTCTTCGAGTCGCAGCAGCTTGTCTGTTTCGTCGGTGCTGATATCACGTACCGGTATGTTTGTCTTGCTGGCAATCACATCCGCAATATCGCTTTCGGTGACGAGACGTTTTCCCTTTTTCCTCCGCGAAACCAGCACGCAGGCTTCATCAAGCAGGTCAACCGCCTTGTCGGGCATAACTTTGTCATGGATATATTTATTCCCCAGGACATATGCTGCCTTCAGTGCCTGATAGGCCACCTTGACTTTTTGCTTTGCTTCGAATGCCAGAACCACTTCTTCCAGTATTTTTATGGTATTGTTAAAATCAGGTTCCTTGATTTCCACCCGTTCAAAAAAACGTCCGAAGGATTCGCTGCTTTCGATATAACGATGATAATCCCTGAACGTGGTTGTCCCGATGCACTGAAATGCACAGCGGTTAAATGCCGGCTCCAGGATGCCGAAGGCATCCAGTGCCCCGCCATTAGAAGAACCTGCCCCCTTGAGGGTATGCAGATAGGGTATAAACAGAATAACATTCTTCGATTTTTCTACCTCTGCGAGGATCTTGACCATGGTTTCGCCGAACTGGTTGGGATTCTCTGCTGACCCGACTACTGAACCGATATTAAGCTCGACGAGACGTTTGTCGCGCAGGGTTTCTGGCACCTGACCGCTGACTATCTTGTAGGCAAGTCCATCGATAAGTGTAGTTTTCCCAACCCCCGGCTCCCCGATGAGCAAAGCATTATTTTTAGTGGAACGCGATAATATCCGGGCGATTTCCTCAACCTCCCCTTCCCGACCTACCACCCGACGCAGATAGCCTTTCTTGGCAGCCTTAGTCAAGTCTTTGCTGTGCTTATTAAGTGTTAGTGTCCACCCACCCAGCCAGCCCCGATCAAGCTTGCCGGTACGCTGAAATTTTTTGATTGTCAAATCCTTCCACCATTCCCTTTTTTCCTTCTGAACATCCAGCCAGTAGACAACGTGCCGCACCTCATCGATATGGACATCATACTCAATGAATGCATCCGTCACCGCCTGGCTAGCACGCATCGCTCCAAGTAACAAAGTTTTTCGATTGACATAGATAGTATCGAGACCGATTGCTTCCCAGGCTGCATACAGTAATGCTGATTTCAATGCCTTACTGATCTGCACCGTATCCTGCGTCCGTTTTTCCAGATTATCCGTATACGAGAACAAACGATTCAGAAGGCTTTTACCTGCGATGTCGAGACGCACCTGTAATTCCCTGGACAGGGATGAGGAAAAAATAGCCATGACCAAATGCTCTGGCAGGAAATAACGATGATTACGTCGCTCTGCGGTGGTCAGAGCGTCCTCGACCAGACAGCGAGCCGAATACGACAGGTATTTGCTGATATCGATGATATTCTGTCTGGGTACGGTGGTGCGAATCTGTTCCCAGGTCATGGGCGTATCTGTTATGGCATGCGGTAGCACCTGTGCAACAGACAAACAGGCAGCCGGCTCCTTTCCCCGTACCACCCAGTACAAAAGTACGAGAGAAGCAAACAACCCAAGATATGAAAATAATCCCCAGAAACCAGCGTGATGGAAATCATACCAGTACTCATGGGCTATATCGATATTATATCCGATATTCCTGACAATGCTGATCATGCCAAACACCACCAGCGATATCAGGAACGATATGCTGATTTTTCCTGCCAGTAAACTAGCTTGATATCTTGCGGAAAATCGAATCGCTTGAGGTAAGTCCGCATAAAAAAAGGCACCCCGGCATTCAAGCCATAGTCCGGCGCCAGCGCACGCAGGACAGACATGACCGTCGATGGAGCCATTCCCATCACACTGCGAGCATGACTGCAATCGGGGTTCCTTGTTTTTCTGATCATCAACCATGCAGCTCACAGACTAAACAGTGTAGACGATTGTCTGCCACATCCCCCAGATACAAAGCAGGGGCAAGGCTAACCACACCAGCAGCACTGCCATGGCCAGACAGATAGAAACAGCCACCAGCACTATGCCGATACTGACCCAACCCAAACGGAATACAACACCAATCCCTCGTCCGACCAGGGAATAATCCTGATGCAACGGTTGTAATGTCACAATGGCTTTGAGCATGGTAAGCACTGCAAATATATCTTCTGTTGCAGCTATGATAAACAGTGCAAAAAAAAGTACCTGCTTGCATGCCTGACCATACCACCACGATAAGAATGCTGCGGGCAGCATCCACCAGGGACGGCCATCGTGAATCAACCGATAGGATGTATACATATCACCTTGCTTAATAACTTCCCAGCAGATACAGCATAGCCAAACTGCAGCACTACCGTCAATATCAGCCTCATAATACCCACGTGCTGACACTCACCGCGAAAACAGAGTGGAACAATCAACTGCGAGTATCTCCGATGATACTATCGGTATCATTCGCTGGTTAGCTCCGACTCTTCCGGTGCCGGAGCAGAGGCAGCGATCGTCTCATGCGCTACGATATCCATATCAACAGGGACTATTTCCACCCAGATTTTTCCCGGATTAAGCTCGATGGCAGTGCCCGTTGTATCCAGAAGCTCGGTTCTTGTTTCGCGGGCATCCTTTTTCCACTTGCCGCTGATGACCTGCCCATCCCGAAAAACAAGCAAATCGCCTTCACCAACCACCTTCATGTCGCGCCGCCCCTTGTCATCCCCGGCACGCAACCAGATAGACAGGTCCTGAACAATGACGTTCTTAGCCCAGAGCTGCTGGCTGTTCGAAGCATCGATATGCGGCTGGCCGCCGTTTTCCCGGCGGTACAAATTATTCTCCCGGTCATATCTCCAGATAACCTGATAGGGTGCGGATGAGTAATTAATCGTGATAGTCTGACTTTCCGGCCTCGCATCGACATCTGCTTCGGCTTCCTTGAACTTCCAGCTGGTCAGGTCGGTTTTTTCATTAAGCCCCCGCTCGATCATCACCTGCCTGAGTACCTGGACAGAAGTATAGGCGCGATGCTCCCGGGCTCTGCCCGTAGAAGCATCATCCCACCAGGCACCGGTTTCACGCAGATCCTCGATACCATACGGCCGGATAAGAGTCAGAACCTTGGGATCCTGACCGATATGCGCATGCACTGCATCGTATTCCTTCACCCACTCCAGGAAATAAACCCGCGAGCTGCGTTCCGGTCCGATCTTCGCCGGTTGATTTTGCTGGAAAACCGCCAGGAAACGAGTAATGCCCGCTTCTACCGGCATCTCATAGACAATGTCAGCATCGATTAAACCGGTTGGTGGCCGGGAAGCGCTGTGATTTTCCACGACTATAGCAAGCGGTCGAACCTTAGCCAGCTCCGGCGCGATTAGCTCTCCGGTCAGATAGCTCGGCACCAGGATAATCTCCGGTTCCTCCGGTTCAGGTTCTACCGGATCAGCCGGCTGTTCTTCTGGTGTTTGTGCATCTTGTTTGGAAGTATCTGCTGACATGGTGCGCCAGACAACATATCCTCCCCCACCCAGCGCCGCGACTATAAAAATAATACTAAAAATAATAATTGCTTTTTTTCGCTTCCGAAACTCTCCGGTAAAATCAAATTTCTTCTTGTGTGTTTCCTGCTCTAGCCCCATGAGAGACTCCTTTGTAAATTGTCAACTGATTCAGCCAACGGCTGGATAGTGCTATGCTTGTTTATCAGTGTCTCGATCTGTTGCATAGTCGCCAGTCCTGGCTGAGCACCGAATTTCTGCACAACATGGCTGGAATTAGCGGCAGCAATTTTTAAGCTCTGCTTAATACCCTTCTCTGTGATCATCCCGGCGACAAATGAAGCTGCAAACGCATCTCCGGCCCCAAGCGTATCTGTTGGTTTATACGGATACACCGGCATCCAGTAAAACTGCTCACCATCAAACACCTGGGCTCCTTTGATACCTTCCGTGATTACAACTACCTGCGCTCCCCGGTTGTGCAGCGTCACGAGCATTTCCCGCACATCACTCACCCACGGTTCACCACCCATGGTCTCCAGATGGCATACTGACTCATCCACGGTCCGATGCGCAGCTCGCATACCTGTCAGACGCTCAGCTTCTTCTTTGTTGATATTAAGAATCGAACATGCCTTGATTAAAAAATCGAGCCCCTCAAGTCCGAGATCCAGCTGCTGGTTGCCGGGATTGCAGGCAATCTGAATCTTATGCTTCTGGGCAAACGCGACAAGTTCGGGCAGCAAGTCATGTGAGGCGCCACTCAGAGAAGGTATATACAGCCATTTGGTTTTTTTCAGCTCATCCCAGTCAATGCTCTCCCGGGTCAGGCTGTTATTGGCTCCCCGATAGCTGAAACAGGTGCGGTCGCCCTCGAAACTGTTAAGCACGATCGATAGCCCCGTGTTCTGTTCGGAAGTACGCGTAATGAAATCCGTACGAATACCTTCGGTTTTCAAGCTCATGAGCAAACGGCGTCCTTCCTCATCCTGACCGATGCACCCAATGAATGCAGTGAGCAGTCCGAGCCGGGCAAAAGCTACGGCCGTGTTATTCCCACCGCCGCCCGGTGAATAGATAACGTCATCAACATAGATTTTATGGCCGTAGTCAAATGCCAAAAATTCTGTCCGGTACTTTGGTTCGCGGATGCTTATGATGCGCGAATCAGATGTTCGGATGAAAATATCGACTGTAGCACCGCCGATAGATACAACATCATACATGCGCGACCTCTTTTCTGTTTTTTTTATCTCCGCACCGGTAACTACCTGCTGATCTTGTGCGCGCATTCGATAAACTTCACAAATATAGGATGAGGGGCCAACGGCCGGGACTTGTATTCCGGATGGTACTGTGTACCGAGGAAAAAAGGATGATCCGGCAATTCGACTGCTTCTACCAGCGTGCCGTCCGGAGATGTTCCGGAAATCACCAGCCCGTTTTTTTCCAGCCGTTTCTTATAGGCATTGTTGAATTCATAGCGATGGCGATGACGTTCCTCGACGCGCCGTTTGCCATAAATTTCAGCCAGCAAGGTCCCCGGCTTGATCTGGCAGGGATAGGAACCGAGCCGGATCGTGCCGCCATACTGTTTTTTGGCTATCAGCTTCTTCTGGTTTTCCATGATATGAATAACCGGAGCGGACGTGCGAGGGTCGACTTCTTCGGAATTGGCATCCGCAAGGCCGGCGACGTGACGAGAAAATTCGATAACTGCATGCTGCATCCCGTAGCAGAGGCCAAGGTAGGGAATCCGCTGTTCACGCGCATACTGGATGGTGGCCAATTTTCCCTCGGTGCCACGCTTGCCCCACCCCTGGGGCACGATAATGCCCTGAAGACCTTCCAGTTGTGCGACCCCATGTTTCATGACATTTTCAGAATCAAACCAGCGAATAACCGGATCAAGATTATTTGCCCAGGCAGCATGCTTGATCGCTTCGATGACACACACGTAGGAATCCTCCAGATGAAAATCCCCGGTGGTGAAATACTTGCCTACTATTCCAATCTCAACGGGTTTTTTATCTGACTTGATGACTGAGACGAGTTTCTGCCACTCGTTCATTTTCGGCCGCACCTGCTTCAGACCGAGCCTTTTCATGATTTTTTCGGCAACTTTCTGCTTCTCCAGGATTAGCGGCAGTTCATAGATTGATTCAACGTCAGGATTGGCGATTACATTCCCGAACTCGATGTTTCCAAATAGGGATATTTTTTTCTTACGGCGTTCATCGATCGGTTCCCGGGAACGGCAAACGACGAAATCCGGCTGTATCCCAACTGAGTTCAAACTGCGGATAGAGTACTGAACCGGTTTTGATTTCATTTCTCCAATGCTCGGCGGGATGGGCAGATACCCGACATGCACATGGATAACATCGCGCGGATGATGAGAAGTCATCAGACGAGCTGCTTCCATAAACAGGACATTCTGGTATTCTCCGACCGTTCCTCCTATCTCTGCGATCACTACATCTGCCCGGCGCCGTCTTCCTGCTTCCTTGATACGCCTGATGATTTCCTCAGGCACATGTGGAACTACTTCCACACAGGCGCCGTCGTATTCCAGATTGCGTTCACGCTGGATGACACTCTGGTAAACCTGCCCCGTCGTGGTGTAATTGCTGCGGTCAAGATTGATATTAAGGAAGCGCTCATAGTGTCCGAGGTCCTGATCTGTCTCGATGCCGTCATCGGTGACAAATACTTCTCCGTGCTCGACCGGGTTCATGGTCCCGGCATCGATATTCACATAGGCATCGCATTTTATCGGTGCAACGCGCAGACCCCTCGCCTGGAGAATCCTGCCGATGGACGCGACGGTAATCCCTTTGCCCAGTCCAGACAGAACTCCACCGGTGACAAAAATATACTTGGTAGGCATAGCTGATCCTCATGAAGATAAATTACCTGTTGAGCGGTTGTTGCTGCACATCCCAGTAACACATGGGGCCAGCAGTCAGCATCTCTGCATCCTGCAAACGTTTTCTGATCTCCGGGATACTCCCCCCTGCTGCAGTCAGCATGAGCATATAAACACGTTCGCCATGCATTGTACCACTATCACTAAAAAAAACAGTCCCCCCGTGCGACACATACCCTGTAACTGCCAACCCTTCTCTCACAAACATTTTAGCATAATGCTTGGCTGTTTTGGGCGAAGTGCACATGATCTGGCAGACACAGAGATGTTCGCTCGATTCGGTACGCAATTTGGCTGGCATATCAGCTACGCTCCAAAATGACAATTTTCCGCCCTTCGGTTGCAAAATCACCAGCATTGATTTTTAATATGTCCATTTTCCCGACTTCGCTCCCATCGGCCTTAATATAATCATCCAAGGTGTCAAATTTTTCTGTATAATCAAATCCTGATTCCCTTGCATGCATGGGTATAACGATCCGGGGATCCAGCTCACGGATAATTTCCGCAGCCTGTCCCGCATTGATGGTGTAGGTACCGCCGACCGGTACCAGAACGATATCAACCTCCCCGATATCCTCGACCAGGTCATCATCAAGCTCTTCCCCGAGATCTCCGAGATGGCAGATCGTGATGCCGTCAATTTCTATGATATAGACAGTATTCCAACCGCGTTCACTACCACGGGAAGTATCGTGAAAGGTAGCGATACCTCTAATATGAGCACCCTTAACCTCATATTCTCCCGGACCAGCAAATATTTTAGTGGTCTTCGGGTCTTTGATAACCGAGCGGTCATTGTGGTCATCATGCTCATGTGATATTAGCAAAACATCTGTTTCTTGTTTTTTCAAACGGACATCTTTGGTGGATACAAACGGATCAATAAGAATACGGACATCCCTGCCTTTCAGCCTAAAACAGGAATGACCCAGGAATGAAATCTGCACGGTAGAACCTCCTCAATGCTAGATAAGATAAAAGTTCTCTACGCCAATCAGAAAATCAAACATGCCTACTCTACACAAAACCAAATACCTTGACAAGCATGAGCTTTGACGAAAACCTTCTATCTTGTTATAATAGAATCTAAAAAGCTTCGCAAAAAACAAAAAACAAAAGGAGTGGCGACGATGATTGTACCCAAAACCATGCGTGATCTTGCATCAACTCAGAACATCGCCATACATAAAAATACCAAAAGGGGACAAATACTGAAAAAATCAACATTTATCCTCAGCGAAATCAGATCCCCCCAGGAAATAAAAATCGACAGACAACTGCAAAGCATATTTAACCGGTTAAATCAAAGCTACTCTACATCCATCAATACACCTCACACCGCTTTCCTGCAGGAACAGATTGAAGATTTTCTCCATATCAACCAGACACGCTATCTCTTTCATGAAACGAGCTGCTCCGCATCAGATACAGCCCTCTAACCGTCGATAACAACTCCCATACTAAAAAAAAACACTGATGCGTGTCAGTGTTTTTTTATTGGAAGCGCAATTCCGGTTTAATAAGTTTTTTCTCCGGCTTGGGTGGTATCGGTTGTTCCTCAACGGTTTTCTCCAGAGTACTCACTGAGACAACTGCTGGTTTGGTAATAGCTGTCGGCTTGGTAATGGTGATCTTCTTCGGTTGAAGAGCACAGCGAACCGGAACTGGTTCATTCGTGCTGGTTATCGGCACATGAGTTGTTGTTGAGACATTGATACCACGCACCCCCTGTCCTGCGAGCTCAGCCACACTGCTAAAAAATTCCGAACCGGGCGCACCGCCGGTCTTCGGAACAGAATTCCGGTCTATGGCCAAAACATTGCGGGCCCGGCGAGCAGGATGTTCCTGCGCTGCTGCAGATGAAATAGCAACACCCCTGGTCTGAGAGTCATCATCAGCAGGAACAGCCTCCTCCCGTACTGGTTGTATCGTAACGGTAAGCGGACGGACAGTCCCGCTCGGAGTCAGGACTAACCGCTCA
>JAKQHK010000069.1 GCA_029573015.1 bacterium | reverse complement strand
GCTTTTTGTTTTATGACTTCGGAAATCAGAGGAAGTTTAAGTACTATTGAGTCAGTAATTTTTTTAAACATCCTTCTAGGATACTGCTGATTATATTTAGCTATAATGAATATAAAAGTTGCGCTTATATAAAAGGGTAGAAGTCCGATTCCAGTTCGTTGCATAAAAGTTTGCCAGCTGAATTCTCGAACCGTAGATAGAAGGGCTTCGACTAGAATCGCTGCATGTAATAAAAATACAGGATAAAGCAAACTGCCGATGATTTTATCATTAAGCTCAGTTTGTTTTTCTGTTTGATCAGCTAATAGAAGAAGTGCTTCATCAAGCCGGCCGCTTTCTTCACCGACTCTAATCAGATTAATACTGCTTGCCGGGATTATTTTTGCAGCTTCCATGCTTTGCCAGAGTTTTTGACCCTTCATGATTTGCTGGTTCAGCATATCTAAGCTGATCTTCCTATTACTTTTTTCCTGTTTTGCAAGAGTAGTAATCGCGACATTGATATGTAATCCGGATGTGAGCAAAGTAGCAAGTTTACGTAAAAAAAGTACTTTTTGATTCATCGTCTACTTTGATATAGATTTATAACGACCAACTAGCATCAAATATGCGAGTCAGGATCTGATTGCTTTCTGACTGGTCTGCAAAATCAGGTTGATTATAATCATGAATACGAATCGGGACGAGATCGACTGATACTGCTGTGAGGGGCCGCGAGACCGGTGCATCGAGCGTGGCAGATGGCACCAGGCTGAGGCAGGCGATAACGCCCTGCTGTGTTTCTGTGGACCACATCTGGTCAAAAACAAAATTTCCGAGGCTGTAGGCAATAAATTTCCCGCTGTAGAATTCTACAGCCTGAACCACATGCGGATGATGGCTGATAATCATGTCAGCTCCCGCGTCTATCGCCAGATGGGCGAATTCCTTTTGCACTGACGAGGGATTGGGCGTGTATTCTACACCCCAATGAAATGAAACGATGAGGTAATCAGTCTGGGGAAGAGCAGCCGCTATATCCCTGCGGACCGCATCGCGATCCTCCAGTGCATAACCGGCAGTAGTTGCGTCCGCTGCGTAGGAATAGGGGGGTACTTCGTTATAGGCGAGAAAGCCGATTTTGTAGCCATCTGTTTCAATGATTTTTACAGTATGTGCTTCGTCATAATTATAACCAGCGCCATAGTACCTGATGTTATTTTCGGTCAGATACTGGAACGTGTATTCCATGCCTTCACGCCCCTGGTTGCCGAAATGATTATTTGCCAGATCAACAATGTCAAAGCCAGCCAGTTGCAGCCCGGCGATTGTATCCGGCTCTGCCTTGAACACCATTCCTTCGGTTTTGGGCGGACCCTGATCATAGAAAGGGGCTTCCATGTTCCCGAAAGTAATATCCGCATCGCTGAGAAATGCAGCGGTTTTCCGAAATGGCAACGAGGTGTCTCCGGCTTCGCGAATTTTGGTACCAACATGCCGGGAGAGCATCATATCTCCGACGGCTTTTAGAGTGATTACTTCGGGTGAAAATGTTTCGTTGCGGAGAACACGTTCAGATTTTTCGAGCAGTGTTGAAAGATACGCAGACTGGGAAACAGTTGTGGTCGTGGTTCCGTCTGTCCGATAGGCAATTATCGCTTGCATGGCAAGCGGATAGGACGAAAGATCGCTGCTGGCATCTTGTACTTTCATCGGCGAGAAACCGTCAATAGCAAGGTGCCTGATGGATACCTCCAGAGCAGAAGCTGGGATGATGCCGATGGCTCCGGGATCAGTATGCAGGGCAGCAAGGATTTGCGTGAGATCACTAGTATCCGATGCTGCAAAAAAGCTAATCGGCTGATCATGCCCGCCGAGTTCTTTCCAGTTGCTGATCGTTCCGGATGCGATTGCGTCCAGCTGATCTGCAGAAATTGATTGCAGGGGATTGGTAAAATGCACGGCTGCGACCTGCAAGGATATCGGGATAGCGGTAATCTGTGTATAACCCGGCAAATCAGGAAGTTGCGTTCCGATAATCACATCCGCATTGGTATAGGTATGGCGGATAGCTCGCGGTGACAGGGTTATCAGTGTTGGTTGCATGCTTGATTCGGTCATGACCAGGGCTGTTTGCAGGCGTTCACGGATCATTTCCGGAAGATCGCTGTCGAGATAAACGACCGGTGTCTGGTTTGCAGTATCCATTGCCTCAACGGTCAGGTAGTTTTCCTGCTGCTGCTGGTAGACGAGAGTACCTGCGATAACGAGCAGGGAAGCTATACTAGTGCACAGGCAGGCCAGAAGCGGGTTGATTTTTTTCTTCATAAACATACCTGTTTACTCCGGGTAATGTGTGCTTCACGGATATAGTCGGGTCTGATACTGCCGGTATCCGCAAAACGCTGCTTTGCTGCCAGACGGGGAATACCGAGGGCGCAGAGCTGGTCAGAGAGGTCTATCTGTCGGTCGATATAGAGCAGGAGGAGATGTTCGGAACCAAGCGTACTTATGAGATGCTCACTGTATGCTGACTTGATACTGCCAGCGATAATTGCCGGCTGGGTCAGTTTATCGAGAAGTGCAGGCGTTGTGCTGGTTGTTCCCGCTGCCTGCGGTAAACGGGCGATACCTGCTTCCTGTTCCTGTTTCCAGGAGAGCAGGTCGGCAGGGTCTGTATCGTGTTGTCGTCGATAGGATGTCAGGTAGACCTCATCCCTGCCGGCATCGATGATAGTGTGCAGACTGTAACTGGATGCAAGGTCGTTGGTATGCATATCCCGGAATGCCGCAGAGGTGGCTGATGAAAAGAAATCCAGCGCTTTTTTCATCCAGACATCGAGCAGGGAAACGCCGGTAACTGGTATATCGTAGCCATAGGCAAGGGCATTGGCAGTGGCGAGACCGATGCGCACACCGGTAAAGGAGCCGGGACCAGTGGCACAGATGATCCCCTCGAGCGCTTCTTTCTCGGATGCCAGCAGGGATTCTATGGCAGGCATGAGCATGGTGGCTTGATTTTTGGGGGCGGATACGGTATGCCGTCGGATGATGGAACCGTCCCTCTGTGCAAGGGCGATGCTTAGCAGGTCGGTAGCGGTATTGATAGCAAGAATCATAGCGTGAGTTATCCGCGTAAGATAGTATACAGCTGATCAGGCAGACTGATGGTGCGTGTCTGTTCGCCGTCGTGGGATATGGTCAGGATGAGAGCCTGCGGCGGAAGCAAAACAGTTAATCGTTCTGCCCATTCAATGAGCGTATATGCTTCTGGACTGAGCAGGTCTTCAAATCCGAAACCTAAGGCTTCGAGATCACCCTGTACCCGGTAAAGGTCCAGATGATTGATCCGCGCCGTAGGAGAGCTGTATTGCTTGAGCAGGACGAATGTCGGGCTGGTGACCGTCTCCTTGACACCGAGCGCCTGACAGAAGCCTTTGACGAAATGAGTTTTTCCCGTCCCCAGTTCGCCGATCAGGGCAAGCACCGTGCCCGGCTTGACCGCGCGCGCAACCGCAGCGCCGAGTTCCATGGTCTCCTCGGGTGAGTGGGTAGAGATAGATTTATCGGTACTGGTCATGGGATCGTTTGGGTATCCTTTCCGCAAGGCGGGTGAAGAGATATTTGACGATCCACAGTATAGCAAATGTCATGAAAAAAGTCGCAAGAAGACGTTTCGGACCGGATACTGTCAGTCCGGTATAAATGTCTGACTGGAAGCGCGGCAGGACCCGATATCCTGCATCAGGAGAAGCAGAAGTCCGGTATTGGGAAACAATACCAATAAGCGTAACAGCATCATTTTTTTTCAGCTTGGGTTTTTCGATGCCGGTGGTATCCTTAATGATCACTTTTGCAGCCCCGCTGCCATCATCCAGATAGAACGTTTGTCCGCTTTGTTTGACCAGCTGACCGGAAATGCGTACCAAACTGCCCTCCATTGCTTCGGCGACTGATCCGGTCCGTACGGTTTGCGGCAGTATCCGGGAGCTATCTCCTGTTATCGAAATACTGTCGGCGCTGTTTACCCGTACATAAAGCTCTCCGTACTTTTCGCTGAGCACTCCACTTATATCAACAAACTGGCCTGCAGTAATTTGTGCCAATATCTCGGCAGAGCTCTCCACGGCGATACCGCTTCCCGAGCTGTCCTGGACATACAGACGTTTATCCGCGAGCAGGTGCACTGGCGCGGTTATGTATCCCTGGATGTGTATTGATGTTCCTACAAAGTTCTTTTTTGCATCAGCTATACTTTGGAGCGGTAATACAGCTGGTTCATCTTCGTCAGATACTTCCCCAAGTACGATCTTATTAGCTGAGCCAGGCGTCGGCAGGGCAGTCTGTTGCCAGATCGTTGCATCAAACCCAAGACGGGCATAAGAGTGAGATTTTTTCATATCTTCATAGCAGATCATGTCTTTTACCTCTCCATCCGGAGAACTGAGATTGACGCAGTCTTCATCATTGTTGAGGGTCAGATGAGTACCTTCCTGTTCAGCTGCATCCTGCCGGTAGAACACAGCATAGGCATGCGGTGCGAGATTGAACGTAGACAGTATGTGCGGAGCAGAACCGGTATCAACGGTATCGTCGAGTATCCAGCCGGTCAGGTCAATCGCTTGTGATGATTGATTATACAACTCAATCCATTCGTCATAGCCGTCAGCAGTGCCATTGCCATCCCAGTCCTGTTCCGCAGGAGCTGCCATGATTTCAGATAGCTTGATTTCGTCGGAAAACGTTTCTTCCGGGTCTTCCAGCGTTTCATCCGTATGTGACAGCGTATTAACCTGACCAGGTGTCGGCTGGTCGGTAGTGCTCCAGGATGCATCCGAAGGATCCCTTGCATATGCGACATCAGTTTCGACTTCATCAAAGCAGTACGAATCTTTAATGACTGCGTCAGGAGCATACAGATAGACGCAATCTTCATCATTGTTGAGAGTGATCGATGAAGTATAAGATTCTTCTGTATGCTGTCTGAAAAAAACAGCGTACCCATTCCCGGGCAGGACAGCAGTGGCAGAAATGACGAACGGTTTGCTGCCTCCATCCGGGATGTCGTCAAGAGTCCAACCAGTTAAGTCAATATTGACTCCTGACGTATTGCTGAGTTCGATAAATTCATCGTAGCCGTCTGCAGTACCGTCTGCATTCCAGTCATGCGTACTGCCGGGCGCCGGCAGGATTTCATTGATCTGGATGGCATCGCTGTAAATAACCGGTGGTGCCGGGATGTGTGCTTGCCCTGGTGTCGTTAACGCAATCAGAAAATCATCGGCACAATCGGTATCTTGATCATGAGGATAGCGTTGCAGGGAAAGATCAGTAGCCGGTGGCAAGCTGGAGGGATTAAAAATCGTCGTGTCGCTTCCCCAGGATAGAGCATCTATCACCGTGCCAGCGCTGTCAGTGAGAAGCAGTCGATCGCCACTGTTGCCCAGCCCCCCACCAATAGCTGCATCAAGTATGACCACCTGTGTTGCTCCGGTGTCGTAACCCGTCATGGCAGCTGCGCTGGCCGCAACAATAATTGTTTCGCCTGCTGAGAAATGTATTTCCGGGAGAATCACGCTGGATGTATTATCAGTGATATACCAGCCGCGCAATGCATAGTTTACGTTAGTAGTATTAAGCAGTTCGAACCATTCATAGTCTGATTCCGGTGTGGCTTGCGGATCGGGATAGACTTCCGTGAAGAGGATATCATGTGCATTCCCGATAGTATCTGTAGTTGGCTCCTCATATGCTGTCCCGGGGGTAGGTTCTGCCAGTTCGACGAAATCAGTTCCCAGATTAGTATCGATATCATGAGGCACCCGCTGGAGAGAATGCCCTTCTGCTGGAGCAGGGCTGTTTTGTGAGGGATCCGGTGAAGCTGCCCCCCAGTAAACAGCATCGATTTCCTGACCATACTCATCGTGTAGGTGCAGCATGTCCTTGCTGTTTGCCAGACCGTTTCCGATCCTTCCATCGGAGATGATTGTAATCGTTTCGGTAGCGACTCCCGGTAATCCGTCATACGAGGTTGCGATGACGTGGAAGCTTCTGGCCGGAAGCACCATGGTCGCGATGGTATCTGATGTGTAGTTGTCAGAAATAGTCAGGTCAGTAACCGTGATTTCAGTGTCGGAATTGTTGTAAATCTCTAGCCATTCCCGCCGGTCATCCTCGGTGCCGACCGGATTGGGAAGAACTTCAGTAATTAGTAGCGCCGGTGGTTCGGGAGGTGATGAATAAGCCAGCTGGTAAAATATACAGGACAGCAGGAGCCCGCAGACAAACAAAGCGCAATGCAGGACGAATTTGGTTTTCATGGGCAGGCACTCTAATGGATAAGCGCCGCTGATTGTAGGGGATGGCGTATCTGGTAAAAATAGCATGTTTGACATTGACCAGCCGGATGAGTTTAGGTAAAATCTACACGATAGGTTTCAGTTAAAAAAAAGCATAATGTCAAAGGATGGCATCATGACGGTATTTCACCAGATGACTGGCGATGAGGTGCTTGTCCAGCTTAAAACCAACAAACAGGGATTGCAGTCCGCGGAAGTAGAGCGCCGTCAGGCTGAATACGGGAGCAATGAGCTTCAGGCAGCGGCTAAGATATCTCCCTGGCAGATACTGGCTGAGCAGTTCAAGGATATCCTGATCATCATCCTGCTTTTAGCTGTTATCTTTTCGCTATTCATGGGGCATGGTATCGAAGCCGTGACCATTGCGATTATTGTTCTGTTTGCCGTCGTCCTTGGTTTCCTGCAGGAGTACCGCGCGGAAAAGGCAATTGAAGCACTAAAACAGATGGCCGCGCCTGCGGCTGCGGTGATCCGCGCTGGTGTTGAGGTAGAAATACCGTCCCGGGAGCTTGTTCCGGGAGATGTCATCCTGCTCAGGGAAGGCAATCGCGTACCTGCTGATGCACGGTTGCTGGAAGCGGTTAATCTGAAAGTGGTAGAAGCGGCGCTGACCGGGGAATCGGTTGCAGTGGAAAAGCAGGAAATGCCGCTGGAAGGGCAGGACATCCCGCTTGGCGAGCAGAAAAATATGATTTTCGCCGGCACGGCAGTCACCTATGGTCGTGGACAGGCAGTGGTAACTGCTACGGGCATGCGGACCGAGTTTGGTAAAATTGCCGAACTGCTCCAGAAGGTCGAAACCGTTAAAACTCCCCTGCAGGAGAATCTCGATAAAGTCGGTAAATCACTGGCAAAAGTAGCCCTGGTGATAGTTGTTGTCATCGTCGCCTTGGGGTTGATGCGCGGTCAGCCGATTGTCGACATGATTATTTTCGGAATAGCTTTGGCAGTGGCGGTAGTACCTGAAGCGCTGCCTGCTGTGGTTACGGTTTCTCTCGCCATCGGCGTGCAGAAGATGGTCAAACGCAATGCGCTCATCAGACGGTTGCCTGCAGTGGAAACCCTCGGGAGTACTACCTATATTTGTTCTGATAAAACAGGCACGCTGACGCGTGACGAAATGACCGTCCGCCGCATCTATGTAGCGGGAGCACATTATGAGGTAAGCGGTGCGGGTTACGTGCCGGATGGTACGTTTACTACTGATGGTGGGGAGGTAAAAAAGCCGAGTGACGCCCTGACTATATTATTGCAGGGGGGTGTGCTAGCCTCGGATGCGAAATTGCAGCAGGGCGAGCAGGAAGAATGGCTTATTAAAGGTGATCCTACCGAAGGAGCCATGGTCGTAGCTGCCGCCAAACTGGGCATGCAACGCAGCTCCCTTGAAGGTGACTATCCCCGTATTGGTGAAATCCCGTTCAGCTCTGAAACCAAGCGCATGACAACATTGCATGAGCATGAGGGGAAAAAGATTGCTTTTTCCAAGGGTGCGGTAGAAATAGTGCTCGGATCATCAACGCATATTCTGCTTGAGCAAGGTGAAGTACCACTGGATGAAGCAACCCGCCAAAGCATCCTGGATGCATCCCTGACCATGGCCAAGGATGCATTGCGCGTGCTGGCCATAGCCTACAAGCGGGATACTGACCTTGCGAACGCCGAAAGCGGCATGGTTTTTGTCGGCTTGTTCGGCATGATCGATCCACCGCGTGTAGAGGTAAAAGACGCAATCAAGACATGCCTTAAAGCCGGCATCAAACCTGTGATGATCACCGGTGATCATCCTGTCACCGCAGAAGCCATTGCCCGGGAGCTGGGACTGCTTACCAACGGCAGAGTGGTGACCGGCGCTGAACTGGACCGGATATCTGATCAGGACTTTGAAAAAGAAGTCGAAAATATTCAAGTCTATGCACGCGTATCGCCCTCGCACAAGCTGCGGGTGGTTACTGCTTTGCAGCAAAACGGTCAGATCGTAGCCATGACGGGTGACGGGGTGAATGACGCGCCAGCCTTGAAAAAAGCCAATATCGGCATAGCCATGGGCATTACCGGAACAGATGTATCCAAGGAAGCATCAGCCATGATGCTGACTGATGATAATTTCGCTTCTATCGTTGCGGCGGTAGAGGAAGGCCGGGGTATATTTGGCAATATTAAAAAATATCTCATGTATCTGCTTTCATCCAACATCGGAGAAATCGGGATCATGACCGGTGCGACCTTGCTGGGTATGCCATTACCGCTCTCTGCCGTTCAGATCCTCTACGTGAATCTGGCCACAGACGGTTTACCAGCACTCGCTCTCGCGGTGGATCCGCCGGAACGTGATCTCATGGCGCGTCCGCCGCGTCACGCTAGAACAGGCATATTTACCCGGCCGGTCATTGCTCTGATGCTGGCAGGCGGTATATGGTCCACAATTATCAACCTCAGTCTGTTCTCCTGGGCGCTTAAGTCTGGTCGGAGCAGTGATGAAGCTATGACCATGACATTTGTAACACTCGTCCTCATAGAATTTTTTAAAGCATTTAGTTTTCGATCAGACCGTCATTCTCTATTCATCAGACCGTTTGCCAACCGCTGGCTCAATCTGGCGATTGTCTGGGAATTACTATTACTCACTTTGATAGTGTATCTGCCGTTCCTACACAACGCCTTTGGCACATTCAGCCTCACTACTACAGACTGGATTATCCTGCTACCGCTCGCAGTTACGATCATTCCGGTACTTGAACTGGTAAAATTTTTCGAGCGACGGGGCGTGTTCGGCAAGTTGGAATGAACGAGCGCTAGCTGTCGTAAGATGTATTTAGTCAATCAGCACGATTGTCCTGCAAATGTTAAAAAAAGTATTAATTTTATTCGCGGTTTTATTGATACTATCACCCTTTTTGCTTGTTTTCTTCGGTCGGGAGTACGAGCACAAGCTGTCTTTTTTCAATGATATTCTGGAGCGGGTTCATCCCGGGTTCAAACCGGATACAAATTCAACAATCAAAATCGTTCAGGAACCAGTGATTGTTAACGAAAGCCAGTATTCCAACCTGTTTGAACCGGGTAAAGAGCATATTCTTTCCATGCCCGCGGGTTTCAAGGTCAATGTTTTCCGTACGAACCTCGGCGAAGCGGGATTCATGGCGTTTGATGCCCAAGGTCAGCTGTATGTCAGCCTTGTGGACCGTCGTCAGATCGTCAGGCTGATAGACGCAGATGATGACGGTATTGCCGAGGATATCAAGGTTTTTAAAGATTTACTCACGGCTCCGCGCGGCATAGAGTTCCGTGACGGCTGGCTGTATGTGTCTGACAGTGACCGTCTGCTCAGGATACGCGATGCGGATGGCGATGGTTTGGCCGAAGAGGAAGAAATACTGGATGACACCCTGCCGCAGGGCGGGAACCGGAGCGGGGCATTGCGGTTTGATCCTGACGGTAACCTGCTCATCTCCGTGAGTGCTACCTGCGAAGCCTGTCTGGAATCTGATGACCGTCGGGCTTCGATCCTCAGGTATAACGACGCAGGAGAGAGCAGTATCATAGCCCGCGGGGTGCGGAAAATAGGGGATTTCCATTATTTGCCCGATGGTTCTCTCTGGGCTACCGAGAGTGAGCGTATGGGCATAGATATCAATGATGAGATAAATAGTATCACAGCTGATAGTGACTATGGCTGGCCTTACTGCTTTAACGATAAAACACTGTATGACAGTTTACCTGCTCCTGAAGATAATTATTGCGCCAATACCGTCTCGCCGCTGGTGTATCTGCCCGGAGGCTCTGCGCCGCGGGGCATGGCGTATATCCAGGATAGCCGCTTTCCCGACTATCTGCAGAACAAACTGCTCGTGGTTCTCTATGGATCCGAAGATGCTGCCCTGGCGTCGCGCGGTTTCAAGGTTATTCTTATTGATCCCCAGAATCCCGGTGAAAAACCGGTTGACTGTCTGTACGGCTGGAATCTCGGCGGACAGAAATGGGGGAGGCCTAATTATATAATCACCAATAACGAGGGAGAGCTGTTTATCTCTGACGAGTACTCAGGCACGGTGTATAGGGTTATTTACGAAGAATAAGCGATACGCTAGATATTCCCTTCTGTGCATCAGACAGCCTTAGGGCTGTTTTTTTGTCTGTACGAACAGCAGGTAAAACTGGTACAATATAAGGAATTACTATGGGATATCCCTGTCCCGTATTCGTTAGCCATGCCGAGATATGATGCCCAAAGAATCAGAAAAAGAAACAGCATACGAGTCAGCGCCTCCTCCCCCGGAGAGCGGCGAAGTTCTCGATGCAGCGGCCCAGGAAACGCAGGAGCGGCTGAAAGCGGATGCCGAGGATCCGGAAGAGGGTAAGGAATATGGCATCAAGATCGAGCTGGAGGAAGCCCGTCAAAGACATGACTTTGAAAATGTGTCCGAAGAGGCATTTGCTGCCGGCGATAACCGGCTGGAGATCCTGACAGAGCGCCGTGATGAGCTGGAAGCAGAAATGAAGGCAGCCAAAGGGCTGGACAAGATGAAACTCTGGAATGAGATTCAGCGTTTGAACCGGTATATTGACCGCGCCCGGGAAATCGCCGGTACCGACGAAGCTGATCGTGAAGAAAAAATCGTGGAGCAGGTTGATGCCGGCAGGGAACGCGTTGACGATCTGTTTACCGGGCATGAGACAGCCCTTAGGGAACTGTTGGAGGCTGGCGCTCAGGATCTGGAAGCTATTGAGCGGAGCATACATGAGATTCCCCAGCTGCTCAATGAGCGTGATGTCTATCATCCCTGGGAAAAGCAGCGTGTTGGTTTCGATGATTTTACTATCTGGAAACGGGTTAAAGCGTATTTTGCTCTTGCCAGCGAGATCCAGGCGGAGGTTCTGTCAGGATATACCGGGTTGAAGGAGCAGTCATCCCAGCTGTATGAGCGGCTGGAAACAGATTACAGCGGCAGGAGTGTCCCTCTGTATCTGGAGCAGTCCATGCAGTTCGAGGTCAACCGGCGGGTAGAGGAACATGTATGGCAGCGGTATGATGCATTCTGGCGCCAGACTGACAAGCTCTGGAGAGACATGGAAATTGACTGGCGCCAGCGGGTTGAAGAGTTGCGCGGTGTCTGGGGTGATTCGGATACGGATGCCATGCTGAAAACCATCGATACATTTACAGAGCAGACTGACGGTATTGCTGTAGTGGCAGAGGATAAGGAGAACCCTGTTGCTGAAGAAATGCCAGCAGCTGTCGCTGAAACTGAAGTCAGGGAGGAATCGCAGCCTGAGCATACAGATATTAAAGAAACTCTTGTAGAAGCGCAGGCTGCAGAACAGGAAGAACAGAGTGAAACTGTTGTCCCGGTTGAGCAGACTGTTGCTATAGCGGAGGAGCAGCACGCTGAGATCGGAGTAGAAGAAGATAGCCGAGAAAGCAGCATGCTCGAAGCCGCTCAGCTGGCTGTTGCCGAAGTTAGTAACCTGCGGGAATTTGCCGCGCTTGATGAACAGGCATTGAATGAAAAACTCTCCGAGCAGGTAAATATTATCAAGGATATGATCGACAGCGATTATCTGCTGCATGAACAGGATCTCGTTGAATTGCTCGAATGTGAAGAATTTGATTTCCGGCAGTATCTGGAAGAGGGTATGAATCTGGAAGGATTTATTGAAGAACAGGTCGAGCCCAAAATCCTCGAGTGGGTCAGCCGGCT
>JAKQHK010000013.1 GCA_029573015.1 bacterium | reverse complement strand
CGGCAGCGTAAGCTGCCGGAAGTTTACTGGTTGCACTAATGATAGGACAAATACCGAAACAGTTTCAGAGCATAGTAATAGTGATGCTCAGGAACAGCTTGCAGAATTGCAGCAGGCGAACCATGCTTTGCAAACACGAATTGATCAATTGCAAAGGCAAATTGATGAGATGCGGATAGTCCAAAATGTAGATATTCAAAACACGGATGATCAAAACCAAGATGATCAAGGAGATCGTGACGAGCAAACCGAATCGACACCAGCTGCAGTCAGTCAAGAAACAGTATATGAGAATGAGTACATGCGCGTGACGATTCCTGACGGTTGGACTGCGACGCCAGTTGGAAGTGCTGTTAATATTTCGTCTGGTTCCTATATCCTTTTTATTAACCCTAATTTTTATCAAGCTAGTGGTGTTCTAGGTGGACGCTACAGTGAAATAGCTCAGGGCGCTCCTGGAGCAGAAGTAGTGATGGCCATGTGGCCAGCAGATGTATGCGGGAGTATACAAACCGATATCGAATACAATGGGTGGACGCGGTATGATAATAGTGTGGCAGTTACAAGTCCTGCATATTGTCGTCAGCCTTCTGATGCACAGGCGCGTTGGTATTTTTCCTATGTGAGCAATGAAGGATTCTTTATTCGTCAAGATGTGGCTGATACGCATCGGACAGTTGTAACAATGAGCTATAAAACAAGTAGTGTCGATGCTTTGCCGGTTATGGCTGATGCAACGACGCAGGAGAAAATAACTGAAATGACAGCAATTGTTCGTACACTTATTTTGAAATAATCATCATATTTTGTATGAACTATTTGACATTCCCCGACAGTTGATTTATTAGTTAATCTGTCAGAGCATGTTATTTTGACATAATGATAACTGAAGTGTTCCCCGCCTCCGCGGGGACGGAAGTAGGTTTTCACGCCGGGGAAGCGTTAAATCCCTCCTCATAGACTTTCCCCCCTTTGACAACGGGGGGATCAAGCAGAGCAGGCGTTGGCATGGATAGATGGATTTGCGAGAGCTTAACCGCTGTTGCAGAAACATCTTTCCTGATCAGGTGTTCATCCAGACGGCGATCCGTTTTTCGGGTCGTTTTTTTTATCCACGCATCCCCCGTCGGTGCGCTTCAGCGGATAAGTTTTACGAAAAATTATGGATTATTGAGGCTGGCTACAGATTGTTATGCATAGTTACGAAGAGTTAAGACTTGTTATGACTAGCACCTCACACCTTATACCTGTCTTTTGATTCTTGACTCGCGACTAAGGACTCATGACTAAAAAGTTTATCCCTATCAGGAGGCTCTATGCCAAAACTCACCAAAGCCCAGGTACTCAAGAAAGTGAAAGATGAAGGGGTGGAACTGATTGATTTGCAGTTTACCGATTACCTCGGGGCGATCAAAAGCTGTACCATCCCGGTCGCACAGCTGGCGGACGCGCTTAACAATGGTAAATGGTTTGACGGGTCGTCAGTGGAAGGGTTTGCCCGGATCGCCGAATCTGATATGTATCTTGTGCCTGACCCGAGCACTTTTGCGGTTGTGCCCTGGAGAGCAATGGACGGAGCCACTGCCCGCCTGATCTGCGATGTGTACCGTGCAGATGGCAAACCATTTGAGGGGGATCCGCGCTTTATCCTCAAGAAAGCCATGCTGGAGGCGGAAAAGTTAGGGTATATCTGCAATACTGGTCCGGAATTTGAGTTTTACATGTTTCCCAAGGACGAGAGCGGGAAGACTTTGCTTGAATCTAAGGGCAATGGCTACTACTGGACGCATGCCATGGATGAAAGCTATGACATCCGCAAGGATATCACCTCGGCGCTCGAGGCATTCGGCATCGAAGTCGAGGCGAGCCATTATGAGGTTGCGGACCGGCAGCATGAAATCGACTTCAAGTATGCCGATGCTTTGACCTGCGCTGACAATGCCCTAACCTTGAAATATACTGTAAAGAATATTGCGCATCTCTATCGCTATCAGGCAACCTTTATGCCCAAGCCAATACGAGGGCAGGCGGGTAATGGGATGCACACCCATTTCAGCCTTGCTGATAAAAAAACCGGAAAGAACCTGTTTTACGATGCCAAAGATACATACAATCTTTCCAAACTTGCCTATCAGTTCATGGCTGGTCTGATGAAATATATCGAGGAAATACTCGCTCTTACTAACCCGATCGTCAACAGCTACAAGCGTCTCACTCCCGGTTACGAAGCACCGGTGTATGTCTGCTGGGCCAGGAAAAACCGGACTGCCCTGATTCGCGTCCCCGGCATACGGGGCGGAGCAACGCAGGCAACCCGCTTTGAGTTGCGCTGTCCGGATCCATCTAACAATCCGTACCTTGCCTTAGCTGCGATGATCAAAGCCGGTTTGCAGGGAGTAAAAGAGAAACTAGTAGCTCCAAAACCAGTGGAAGAGGATGTATTTAAATATGACGATGCAAAGTTAAAACAGTATTACATCAATTCCCTGCCGGGAAGTATGCATTCGGCGCTTATGAAGTTTGCTAAAAGTAAATTGATGAAAGAATTGCTCGGCGAGTATACGCATCGGCGGTACATGGCAACCAAGCTTGAAGAATGGGAAGATTATCGCCTATCGGTTACAAAGTGGGAATTGGATCGGTATCTAGAGGATATATAGCTTTCAGCTGAGAATTGAGAGCAATGAGCGATGGGCTTTGAGTGTCGAGCACAGGCAGGCAGCCGCGGGCGATCGCCTGCGGCTGCGGATGGTGTCTTGGCAAAGGATGGTTTCATTGATATACTTTTAGTATAGTACTTATTTATTTTGTTAACAGATGATGTACGCCCTTTCCTCCAGCTTCGGAGCGCAGAACCAGCAGCAGATTACCAATTCGGCTGACTGGTTTGGCATGGCATAACATCACCTGAAATCCTTAGTTGTTCTAAACCAGTTTGCCGAGAGCAAGCTGGTTTTTTTTTACATAGATACTAATTGGAGATAGAGATGTTTTATCCGCATGTTTTTTTCACTGCTTTTATGTTTATGGCATTGCCCGGACCAGTTAGCCTGTATATTGCCAGTACTGCATTATCAGGGAGATTGACGAGGGCGCTGCTCCTAGGTGTGGGCGTGGCATTGGTTGATGCGGTGTATATCCTGTTCGCTGTCCTTGGCATCGGTACGCTCATGGTTAGTTTGCCATTTGTTAAGCTGATACTTCTTTCAGTGGGCGCATTATTCCTGTTAAAGCTCGGTATTGCTCATATCGGTTCTCGATTAGTAGAAGACATGGCAGAGGACTCACGAGGTGAAGTCCATGTCTGGAACTCAATTCTGGAAGGAGCATTACTTACCGCTCCGAATCCAGGTACAGTCCTGGGAATAACTATGCTGGGCTCGAGTTTGATGCTTGGTTTTCCCTCGGCTACTTCAAGGTTGTTAGTAGCGATACCTGTGAGCATGCTTCTTGCCAGTCTGTCGTACTGGTGCTGTTTGTCATGTGTCATGCATGCTGCCGGAATGCGGCTGGGTATGCGGATTCGTTCTCTGATGGGGATAATTGGCGGGGGAGTGCTTTGCATTGTCGGTGGGAAGTTCCTTGTTGAGGTGGTTATGAGCATCATATTAATGGTTTCATGAAAAAAAGATACATGCTATCATGCAGGCGTAATACAAGGAGAACCTATGGCGGATCGACTTACCACAGAAGATGTGGCGCGTATAGCCAGGCTGGCAGCTATGCAGCTTACTGCTGCAGAAGTAAAAAAATTTCAGGGTTGGTTGACAGAAGCAATTGATTACATAGAAGTTTTGCAGGAATTGGATACAGCCGGTGTTATCGTGACCTCGCAGGTTACCGGTCTGGTAAACCTGTGGCGGCAGGACCAGACGCAATCGTCTCTAACCCAGAAACAGGCACTGCAGAATGCTCCGGCAACGTATAAGGGGTATTTTAAAGTCGAAGCGGTGTTTGATCGCAGTGAGGGTTAACTCTAGTAGTCAGGAGACTATCACCAATGGGAACATTGCAAACATTAACCGTGCATGAGATAGCAGAAGGTCTGGAGCAGAAAACGTTTTCCGCCCGGGAAGTACTGCAGGACTGTTTGGAGCAGAGCAAAAAGATTGATCCTTCTCTGCATGCATATATGGAACTGCTGGAAGAACAAGCTGCAGCCCAGGCAGAAGCTGCTGATGAACGCCGGGCGCGCAAGGCAGTCCTGAGCTCTCTTGATGGTGTGCCGATTGCAGTCAAAGACAATTTTTGCATGCAGGATGTGCGTACCACTGCTTCCTCGCGCATGCTGGACAATTATTATCCGCCATACGACGCGACTGTCGTGAGACTGCTGCGCGAAGCAGGTGCAGTATTTATCGGCAAGACGAACATGGACGCGTTTGCGCATGGCTCCTCGACAGAAACCTCCGATTTTTTCACCACAAGTAATCCTTGGGACATAGGTCGGTTACCTGGTGGTTCTTCTGGCGGCTCTGCTGCTGCAGTTGCTGCTGACATGACGATTGGTTCTATCGGCAGCGAAACAGCCGGTTCTATCCGCCAGCCAGCGAGCTGGTCAGGAGTGACCGGATTGAAGCCTACCTATGGGCGAGTCAGCCGTTACGGTTTGATCTCCATGTGTTCCTCCACGGACAGTCCAGGCCCGATTACCAAAGACGTGCGTGACAGTGCTTTGATTCTTGATATCCTTGCTGGGCAGGATCCACATGACTCGACAACTTCTCCACAGCCCAAAGGCGATTATCTCGCTTGTCTGGGGAAGCCGATCAAAGGCGTTAAAATTGGTTTGCCAAAAGAATATTTTGTAGATGAGATAGAAGCCGGAGTCAAGGATGCCATCATGCAGGCGGTTGCAACGTTTAAAAAGCTTGGGGCAGAGATTGTTGAGATTTCCCTGCTTGATCCAAAATATTCGATAGCGGTGTATACGATTGTCCAGCGTTCTGAGGTTTCCTCGAATCTTGCCCGCTTAGACGGGAATCGCTTTGGGCACAAACGTACAGACTTCGGGGATGAAGCCAAGAACCGGGTCATGCTCGGGACGTATACGCTTTCGGCTGGATACTATGATGCCTATTACAAAAAAGCCCAGCAGGTACGCACCCTGATTGTTGACGATTTTAATCAGGCATTCAAGACAGTCGATGTAATCATCGCTCCTACATCACCAGTGGTTGCCCTGCCAAAAGGGGCAAGCGAGGAAACGGCTATTTTTGGTGAGCTTATGGATGTTCTCGTTGAACCAAGCAGTATGGCTGGTCTCCCCGGTCTGAACGTTCCCTGCGGGTTCAGCAAACCGAAAAACGGATCAGTCGCTATGCCAGTCGGTATGCAAATCATGGGACCGCAGTTCAGCGAGGAACTGATTTTGCAGGTTGGGTATGCGTTTGAACAAGCTACGGATTGGCACACAAAGAAGCCACAACTGAGTCAGGAATAACCATGGGCAAGATACTTGTATTATTTTCTGGCGGAACATTGAGTATGGCACCCAACACAGACGGTGTCCTGGCTCCGAGCGATAATGCGGAGACTATTTTAAAAACCGTCCCCGGGCTTCGCGAAGCAGCAGACTGTGATTTTGAGCTGGTATGCAATATCGATAGTTCAAATATGCAACCGGAGATCTGGGCAGATCTCGCGCAGCGGATCGCACGCGCTTATGACCGATATGACGGTTTTGTTATTGCACATGGGACTGATACCATGGCCTACACTGCTTCAGCGCTTTCCTTTGCGCTTGGCAATCTCGGGAAGCCAGTCGTGCTTACCGGTTCACAGAAGCCACTTATATCCCTAGCGACAGATGGTATAAACAATTTGATCAATGCCGTTCGGGTGGCACAGATGGATCTCGGAGAAGTGTGCATCGTTTTTGGGACACGCATTTTACAGGGTAATCGCTCTACAAAAGAAAGTGATACGAAGTTGAACGCGTTTCGTTCGCCGATCGCTTTTCCTATCGGCGAGATAGAAATCGATGCCTATCTGCGGGGGCAGTACACACCTCGACACGAGAAGAAGCTTACACTGCAGGCAGCCTTTGAGAATCGTATTGTTGTTTTCCAGTTGTTTCCAGGCATGGAGCCGGATTTGATCGAGAGGGTTCTCGTTGGCAATACATGTAAAGGTATCGTCATGCTTGGGTTTGGGCCCGGTAATATTCCCAATGGCGGTAGGTCGCTCATCGGTGTCATCGAACAAGCTACCGCTGTTGGCATACCAGTACTGGTTACGACACAGTGCAGTCTGCGGAGAGGAGATATGCGTCAGTATCTCGTAGGCTTTGATGCTGTTACGGCGGGTGCGATTTCCGCGTTGGATATGACTGATGAAGCAGCGATTACGAAATTTATGTGGGTACTTGCTCAGACGCAGAATCCTGCAGACGTAAAGCGGATGATGCAGACTAATTATGCGGGCGAGCTTACATTAAGCTGATTTCTCTTTGTATTAACGGTAAGGATAGCACATGGCAACGTCATATGTTCCGATTATTGGCTTAGAGATCCATGTCCAGCTCAAAACACAATCAAAAATGTTTTGCAGCTGTGATGCGCAGTATTTTGGTGATGAACCGAACACCCATACCTGTCCTACTTGTCTGGGTTTGCCAGGAGCACTGCCGGTCATGAATCAGGAAGCGATTATCCAGACCATCCGGGTGGGACTGGCGTTGAATTGCGAGATACCGGCGGAGTCAAAATTTGACCGGAAGAATTATTTTTATCCTGATCTGGTGAAGGGCTATCAGATTTCCCAATACGATCAACCTTTAACAAAAAATGGATGGTTGGAAATCGAGACAGAGGAAGGTCGAGTCCGCATCGGTATCACTCGCGCCCATCTCGAGGAGGATACTGCCAAATCCATCCATGAGACAGATCCCAAGACTGGAGAGAGTTATACGCTTATTGATTGCAATAAATCGGGCATACCATTACTGGAAATTGTTTCCGAACCGGATCTGCGTTCTGTGAGAGAGGCAAGTGCTTACGCCCGCAAAATCCAACAAATCGTGCGCTATATCGGCGCCTCGGATGCGGATATGGAAAAAGGGCAGCTCAGATTTGATATCAATGTTTCCTTGGGGATTATCGAGGATGCTGAAGGCGTTGAGGATACATTAGACATAGTTAAAAGAATATTGCCGAAAAAGCACACTCCGATTGTTGAGGTCAAAAATCTTAATTCGTTCCGTGCTCTGGAAAAAGCACTGGAGTATGAAATCAAACGCCAAATTACGTTATATGAAGAAACCGGTGAACTTTCGGAAATGGGCAACAAGGAGACACGCGGTTGGGATTATGAACGGGAAGAAACAATTTTCCAGCGTTCCAAAGAAGAGGCGCATGATTATCGTTATTTTCCAGAGCCGGATCTGCCGCCCATGCGGTTTACCGCTGAGCAGATCGAGACATGGCGGGCAGAACTTCCCGAGCTTCCCGAAGCTAAGGCAGCCCGTTTTGTGAAGGCATATGGTATCAAGCCAGAGGATGCGGCTTTGCTTGTTGCTGACCGGAAAGAAGCTGACTGGTTCGAGCAGGCAGTGGAAAAACAGGATAAAACGGTTGTACAGGAAGTAGCCAAATGGCTACTCGGGGATGTGACCTATTTGCTGCGCGAACGGGAAACCACTTTGCTTCAGAGCGGTTTAAGCGGCGAGCACTTGGTGGAGCTGGTTACCTTGATCGCAGCGGGGACGATATCGGGTAAAATAGCCAAAGATATATTACCAGAAATTATAACGGGGAAAAGTCCGAAAGCATTGGTAACGGAAAAAGGTTTACAGCAGGTGAGTGATAGTGGGGCATTGGAAGCAGTTGCCCGGGAAGTAATCGCTGAAAATCCCGCAGTGGTTGATCAGATCAGAAGCGGCAAGGAATCAGCAATCATGTTTCTCGTCGGCCAGATGATGAAGAAGACCAAAGGCCAGGCTAATCCGCCGGTTGTGCAGGAGATCCTGCGGAAACTGATCCTGACCTAGCAGACAGGAGTTGCCATGGTGCCTCAAGACGTAGCTGTCCGGTTGGAATGGATGGAATTGCGCCTCGGTACACCTGCCGCTGTTATCGGGGAAATAGCCCGGCTCGCGGTGACCAAGAAATGTGCCGCGGTCTGCGTACGCCCTGAGCAATTGCCGGTAGCCATCGAAGCCGTTGCCGGATCAGAGACAGCGCTTTGTGCCGTGATCGGTTACTCGCGGTTGCGTGAGCGGTTGACGATCGAACGTCAGGCGAATAACGAGACGCTTACCCACTACGATATTTCCCTAGAGGACAAAAAGCAGGAAGTGTTGCGCGTTTTGGCTGTAGCAGCAAGCCGGTGTCGATTGGAATTTGAATATGTTATCAATATCTTTCGTTTGAAACGGGAGGGTCTGCCAGCAGTTATCCAGGAGATTCAGGCGTTGCAGTCATGGATTCGGCAACAAGCGCCGCAAAGTACGATAAAACTGGTGGGTGAAAATTACTGGCTGACCCCGGAGGAAAGTGAAAGGATATATACCGTAGGCAGGGAGGCAGGTGCGGATTTTTTTGTCAACTCAACCACCTACACCCCTCAGGGAGTATCAGCAGAAGATCTGGCGATCATGCGCCGGTTAGCCGGTGGTACCGTACGTCTGAAAGTGTGCGGAGGGATCAACCAGTTTAATTATCAGGCGTATGCAGCGCAGCCGGTGGAACGCATCGGCACTGAGCATCTGCGGGAAATCATTGAGGGGGAATCGCATGTCTGAACCGAAAAATGAGCTCTATCTGGTGGTTCCGGAGCTTGTCGAGCAGCCGACCTGGGGCGGTGCTTACATTGCCCAGTTCAAGGGTATCGACGGTGATCCGTTATTATGCGATCAGCGCCTCGGTCAGTCCTATGAACTGTCCGGAACAAGCAGACTGATGCCGGTGTCCTCCTGTAACACCCTGCTGGACCGCGCGGGGTATGAACGGACTATAACACTTCCCAAGCTGTATCATGTACAGGGTGTTGCATCCACAGACCGCATTGCTGAGCTAAGCATGGCTGACCTGATAGCCCGGGAGGGTGAGCGATTTCTCGGCCGCATGGTGTATGAGCGCTATGGGGCGGTCATGCCCTTACTGATCAAGTTCACCCAGGCGCTGGGCAATTCATTTCAACTGCATGTGAAGGAGGAGGCCGAGGAGGAGGACGGCTGGCTTGCTAAGCCGGAGAGCTGGTATTTTCTCGAGCCCGGGCTCGTGACCCTCGGGATCCGGCCGGGCGCAGATGTGGAGGAGTATCACCGCGTTTGTGAAGCGATTGAGGAATTAATGCAGGAGCTGAGCGATCAGATCCGGTCCGGCGCGGTATCCCTGGAAGCTGGCCGCGAGCGCGCCACAGCAGCAGTGCAGGAGCTCGATCCCTGGCAGTTCGTTAATCGCTTTCCGGTCCAATCCGGGACAGTCATCGATCCGAGTGCCGGCGGGATACACCACTCCTGGGAGGAGGACAGTGAAATCTGTCCGCTCGGTAATATCGTCTACGAGGTACAGCTGGACCGCCCGGATGAGCGGTCTACCATGCGCTCCTTTGACAAAGGCAAGATCCGCGATGACGGCACGATTCGCGCGGTACAGGTTACGGATTATTTCACCCATCTCGACAGTTCGCCCGCGGCTAATGACCTTTCCATCCTGGTGCGGGAACCGGAACGTGTTCCCTCATCCACAGGCCAGGCTGATTTGTTGTTTGCTACCCGGCAGTATGCCTGCCGGCGCATCCGACTTTCCGCAGCTGACAGCATGCACCGGGACGAGACTGCTGACAGTTTCCATCATCTTTTCGTAAGCCAAGGCGAGGTGGAGGTCAGTTGTAACGGAATAGCATATGTGCTGGGACAGGGACAGGCAGTGATCATCCCGGCAAACTTCGGCGTCTACTTTCTGGGAGCTGTTGCAGGCTGTGAGGCAGAGGTTCTGGAGACGAGGGTGGAGTGAGCAGGGAGGGAGTGCAGATTTTTTTATCCGGAATGATTATGAAAAAAAATACATCTGACAAAAGCATAGTACTCTATCAGTCATCCAATGGAGCGATTGAGCTCAGGGGTGATTTGAAAAAAGAGACTATCTGGGCCAATCAAGCACAAATAGCCGCTATTTTTGGCGTGGATCGTTCGGTGATAACCAGACACATCAAAAATATTTTTTCTGACAAAGAACTCAGAGAGGAAGTGGTTAGTGCAAAATTTGCACAAACCACTCCTCATGGAGCCATAAAGGGAAAAACACAGACCAAGGAAGTAGAGTATTATAATCTGGATATTATTCTGGCTGTCGGTTATAGAACCAAATCCTCTGTTGCTATCAAATTCCGTCAGTGGGCAACCAGAACCCTGCGCGATCATATCGTCAAAGGCTACACGATTAACCGGAAGCGAATCGCTCAAAACTATGATGAATTTTTACAGGCAGTAGAATCGCTAAAATCCCTACTTCCTGCTGGAGACAAGGTCAGAGCCGAAGACGCGCTCGAGCTGGTCAAGCTGTTTGCCGGCACCTGGTTTTCCCTTGATGCGTATGACAAAGCTTCTTTGCCCACAACCGGCTCTACCAAAAAGCAGGTACAGATCACCGCTGGTGATTTGGCGGCAGGCATCGCCGGATTGAAGCAGGATTTGATGAAGAAAAAGCAAGCATCAGCGCTTTTCGCCCAGGAGCGGCAAAAAGACGCCATCGCTGGTATCGTGTGTACGGTTTTCCAATCAGTTTTCGGGCGTGATGCCTATCCGACCCTGGAGGCCAAGGCAGCGCACCTGCTTTACTTTTTTGTCAAAAATCATCCGTTTACTGACGGCAACAAGCGAGCCGGCGCCTATGCGTTTGTCTGGTTTCTGAACCGGGCCGGAATTCTGCGCAAGGATAAAATGACGCCGGAAGCGCTGACGGCGCTGACCCTGCTCGTAGCGGAAAGCAGTCCAAAAGACAAGGACAGGACGGTCGGGCTTGTTTTGCAGTTGTTGCGGAAATAGTCATGTCAGAACAAGCTAAGACAATTACACATCGTTTTGCAGGCTGTGAGGCAGAGGTTCTGGAGACGAGGGTGGAGTGATCAAGATTCATCTACTGGCATAGACTCAAG
>JAKQHK010000012.1 GCA_029573015.1 bacterium | reverse complement strand
CCACTGACTCGATCCGGCCGCCGCTGATGACCAGTTCGCCGTAATTACCGAAAAAACCGCCGGTGGGACGGAGTTCCGTATTGTTCTGGATGACCAGCAGGTATTTCTCGGGTGTATCCCTGCCGAGCAGTTGGGGCAGGACAACGATTACCTCGGATACCGCATCCAGCGCCTGCTCTGCCGGTTCCAGCTTGGTGATAATCTCGTTAATCCCTGCTTTAAGCTTGGGATGGCGCGCACCGGTCTGGAGGCGTCCGCGCTTGGCACGGGCAAGAGTCACCTCAGCCCGCATGCGGTCGACTTCCGTGGCGAGTACATCCATCTCGGCGAGAAGCTGCGCCCCGAAATCCCGCGCCTGACTACCCGCCTCCACCTGCACTTCCCCCTCTCCGCTCAACGCTCCGAGCTGGTCGGTCAATGGCTGGACAGCTGTCCAGAACTCTGTAAACACATCGAGCAGATCGATGCTGATGCCGATGATTTCCCTGCCGGCATCGAGATCATCGCCCAGACCGGGCAGATAACCGACCCAGCCTAAGGCATGCAGATCCGCTGACAGGCCCTCAATGTCGGCACGGCTTTCTGCCAGCAAGGCATCAACCCGGGGAAAATCAAACCCGGCTGCTGCATCCTGCAGCGAGCTGAGATTGGCTTTGAGATGATTGACCGTCCGGTAGGCATGCAGGGCATGCCGTCCGGCCAGCAGCCATCCAGTCAAAGCCAGTACAGCCAATACTGCAAGACTGGCCGCCAAATATTTCAGGAAGAGCAGCAGTTTTTTTTTGTTATCTGAAGTGAAGGTAAAACGCAATCTGGGTGTTTTCATTTTTTTAGAGGGTTAAACGACTGGCGACTTCCTTGTTCCGGGCTGTCAGGCTGTAGAGTTTGCTCTGAAGAAAATTGAATCCGAAGTGCCCGTAGATACCGGCATACACAATCCAGTTCAGGGCGATAAAATATTTCTTGGCAAAATACTTGCGATAAAACAGTTCCATGGCCCGGTGGAACTCGCGCACCATCCGGTATGGTTTGCGTCCCAGGCTGCTCGCCCCCTTGTGATGCCGGGCTACAGCCTCAGGATAGTACACCACTCCGTAGCCAGCCTGACGGAAACGGTAGCACCAGTCAAGGTCCTCACCATACATGAAAAAAGACTCATCAAGCAGGCCGACCTCCATAAAAGCTTCCCGGGTCATGAGCATATACGCTCCCACGACCGCGTCCACCTCGTAGGTGGTATCTTCATCGAGATAGGTGAGATTGTACTGGGCGAATGTCTTGCTGCGCGGAAACAGACGCGACAGCCCGACCAGCCGCCAGAGCGCCACGAACGGCGTTGGAAATGACCGCCGGCAGGCCAGGTCGAGCCGACCATCTGGCAGGATCAGTTTGCAGGTGACCACGCCCACCTGCGGATGGGATTGCATATATTTTAATGTTTTGGCTATGGTATCGGCCCCAAGAACCACATCGGAATTCAAAAGCAGGATATGGGTGCCGGTTACTTTGCGCAATGCCTGGTTATTCGCCTTGGCGAATCCGACATTGATCTTGTTGCGGATCAGTTCTACTTCCGGAAATTCCTCCTCTACCATATCCGGGCTGCCGTCAATGGAGGCATTATCAACCACAAATACCTGCACATGCAGATCGCCATGGCAGGCGCGTACGCTTTGCAGGCATTGCCGCAAAATCGCCTGCGTATTGTAGGATACAATCACAATGCTCAAATCTACCGGATTACTGTCTTTAGCTACTATAGGCATAACGTTTCCATCTGTGTCTGATTAACGGTTGGATAGTACCTAACTTTCACACTCTGCACAAGCATATATCACATGTAACAATCAATCATCACGTCCATCGGATTGCTTCATACTGCGCCATGAGCGCCCGGGCTATTTTTTCCGGATCATGATAAATACTCACACCCTTGCCTTCCACGCCCCCCATGTATTCCTCGAGATAATCCCCTTCTACCAGCGTATACCCGAGCTGGCTGACAGCAGCAGCATCATACTGCACATAATCATACCCTCCATACTCGGGCGTGGTGGGTATTGGAATCAAAGTATTCGTATTAACAAAAATATGCGTAAATGTTTTTTCCGCTCCATGACGTTTAAACGCTTCAATAAAATCTAACAGATGATAGCCACGAGTTTCAAACGGTTTATTGGCGACATTTAAGATGTAACACTTGAATGCCGGAGATTTCTCGATTGCTTTCACAAGATCTTTGAATATCAGATTGGAAAGTATGGTGGTATACAGATCACCAGGTCCGAGCACGATAATATCTGCCTCGCGTACTGCTTCGATAACTTTGGGGTTTACCTTGGCGCCCCTGGGTTCATACCAAATGGTATCGAGCACTTTATCCCCTTCGTACCGACCCAAATCGATATTTTCTTCGCCTTCGATAACCTGACCATCTATAGTCTTGGCTCGCAGATACACACTGTCGAGGGTCACCGGTAGGACCTTACCACGAACTGCGAAAATTTTGCTGATCTTTTCGATGGCATGATTGAGGTCGCCCGTAATGTCAGACATAGCGGCAAAAAGCAGATTACCGAGCTTGTGCCCACCTAGCTCTTTGTCCCCACCATAGCGCTCCCCTTTGAATCTATACAAAAGCATGTCTTTTAATAATTCTTCCGAATCGGACAGAGCCACGATATTGGAAACTATATCACCAAAAGCGGGAGCCCCATCAAATTTATTTTTGGTAAATTCAAAACCTCGTCTCAAACGCCCCGTACTTCCCCCTTCATCAGTCATATGAACTATAACAGACAAACGCCCAGCATACTGCTTCAAGCCACGAATCAGCTGCGCCGTACCTATCCCGCCACCAATAATCACTACTTTCGGCCCCCGACTCCGCAGCCCGTGCTGGTCCATCTGCTCGACGACCTGGCCCCACTCTTGTACAAAGGGACTTAAAACCTTTTTGCCACCAAGAAACAATGTTAAAGCTACCACGCCCACGCCTGCACCGCTGAGGATAACAGCCCGCCAAATATGCGGCAGCGGCTGCAAAGTGACCTTGGCAGCAAATTCCTGCCAGGAACCAGTGAGGTTAATAGCACGATAAACAAAGATAAGGAAAAAGGAGAATCCGATGGACAGCGCTACCAGCCCGATGACAAAGAGTATAATTACCCATTTGAAACGCGCCAGAAGCTTCCAGGTAGTAAATAGTGATTTGGACATGATATCTTGCCTTTAGCTCTTTGGACTGCTACCATACAACAGGTTTAACAGCCGGATTATACCGAACGTCCCCAGCGAGGACAAGCAGACGGGAATTGATGTTAGTAATCAGTTGTCAGTTTTCAGTCGTCAGTTTTCAGTCGCCAGATATAACCCACGCTCCGAAGCCCCGTAATCCGACGGGACGAAGGAGGGTAACCCGTAACTCGTAACCCGTTAACAAGGAAATTGTATGAATATCAGTGTCATCGGTACCGGGTATGTCGGATTGGTCAGCGCCACGGTATTTGCAGAGCTCGGCAACCGCGTCATCGGGGTAGATATCGATGAGCGCAAGATCGAGAATCTCAAAAAAAACATCCTGCCCATCTACGAACCCGGATTGCAGGAACTCGTGGAACGCAATCAAAAAGAAGGTCGCCTGATCTTCACCACCGACATCCAAAAAGGCATCAAGGAATCACTCGCGATCTTCAGCGCGGTCGGCACCCCGCCTGACCAGGACCACCGGGCAGATCTGCAGTACGTGACCCAGGTAGCCCGGGATTTTGGTGCACATCTCAATAACTACAAAATCCTCATCAACAAATCAACCGTGCCGGTCGGCACCGGAGAACTCTGCGCTGATATCATTAAAAAAGCTTCTGGTGGCAAGCATCAATTTGACGTGGTTTCCAATCCCGAATTCCTGCGCGAGGG
>JAKQHK010000126.1 GCA_029573015.1 bacterium | reverse complement strand
TGCTGCGCGCTTCAAATTCGTTAAGGGCTGTACGTTTTTCACCGAGAGCCTTGGTGATGATAGCAACCGCTGCCTGATCGCGTTTCTCAGCCCGGTCCGCAGGTATTGCCCAGGTGCGGTGCGGCAGCTCCTGCTTCTGTTTGTGATACGTATACATCTTCTGCAAGGCATACACCGCGCTTTCCGGATAGGCATAATTGGGCAAACCGTACTCAGCCAGTACTGGAAAAGCAGGTCGCACATCCTTTTCGCCCATCCAGACACAAAGAACCGGTTTTGCGCATCCTTTGACCGTATCGCCGATCATGCGGGCGGTACCAACGATGTCTGTCATGGCCTGCGGGGTAAGGATAACAATAATGCCATCGACATTAGGATCAGCAATGACCTTTTCTGCAGCAAATCCGTACCGGTCCGGAAGAGCATCGCCGAGCACGTCAACCGGATTTTTGACGCTCGCTGCAGCAGGCAAATACCCTTTGAGAGCCTGAGTGGTTTCATCGGTGAGCTGTGCCAGCTTCATGCCATCAAACTCAATGGCATCGGTAGCCATGACTCCTGGTCCACCGGCATTGGTGATCACCGCTATTCTGTCACCCTTGATGCACGGCTGCTTGGAAAACGCATAGCAGGCGGAAAACAATTTTTCAATAGAACGGCAGCGCATACCACCGGTCTGCTTGAAAGCGAGCGTATAGGCGACATCGTCCCCAGCCAGAGAGCCGGTATGGGAAGAAATAGCTTTCATGCCTGATGGAGTACGACCGGATTTGAGAACCAGCACCGGCTTTTTCATGCAGATGCTCTGCATAGCATCGAGGAAACGACGCTCAGACAAAATATCTTCAGCGTAAATCATTACCACGTCAGTTGTCGGATCTTCTTCGAGCGTTTTGAGCAAGTCCGGCTCTGATACGTCAACCTTGTTTCCAGTACTGATGAATTTTGAAAAACCGACGCCTGCCCCGTATGACCAATCGAGCACGGCTGAACAAAGCGCGCCTGACTGGGAAATGAAGGCGATGTTACCCTGCGGCGGCAGAGCGCCGACAAAAGAGGCATTCAACTTGCTGTAGGTGTCCATCAGCCCCAGGCAGTTCGGGCCAATGATGCGCATACCTGCCGACTTGGCGATACGGCCAATTTCTTTTTCTGCCTCTGCTCCATCATGTCCGGTTTCCTTGAATCCGGCGGTGATGATGATCAGACCTTTAACCTTTTTATCTGCGCATTCCTGTACCACGCCAACGGCAAATTTTGCGGGAACGACCACAACACCGAGGTCGATATCAGCCGGCACGTCCTTGACGCTCGCATAACACTGCTTGCCGAGTATCTCCGATTCCTTGGGATTAATCGGGTAGATATCACCCGAAAAACTACCCTCAATAATATTTTTCAGCGCAATGTGTCCAACTTTGCTTTCATCCCTGGATGCACCTATAACTGCGACTGACTTGGGTGCAAAAAACATTTCTAGCATAGTAATTCCCTTGATAACCGTTTAATAAAATAAAGGGATCCGGTACGACGGACCCCTATCCCACGTGTTCTATAAGCGATACAACGTCAGAGATACGTACGTAGAAATCATCAGGCAGTTTCTCCGGCAAATTTCAGCAGTTTACCCCATTCTTCATCAACCTGCTTCTGGGCTTCCTGCAGCAGCCACTCATTACCTGGTTTGAGCATGTGGGCAAAACGGCGCTGGTTTTTTAGCCACTCATCAATGGGCTTTTTCTCCCGAGGTTTGTAGTTGATGGTGTACTTGTGTCCATCTTCCACTTCATACAGTGGCCAAAAACAAGTCTCTACCGCTGATTTGCTGATGGAGAGCATGCTGTCAGTCGGCACATTCCAGCCAGGATTGCAGGGCGACAGCACAACAAGTACTTTTGGACCACGGATAGAAAAGGCCTTTTCCGCTTTCTTGGTGAGATCAACCAGGTTGGACAATGATGCCTGGGCAACATAGGGGATATTATGGGCCGCAGCAATACGGGCGAGATCCTTGCGCTTCTGCATCTTACCAGGAACTTTTTTACCGGCTGGCGTCGTGGTCGTGGAAGCACCGAATGGTGTAGCGCCGGAACGTTGTATACCCGTGTTCATGTAGGCTTCATTGTCATAGCACACATAGAGAAAATCATGACCGCGCTCCAGCGCGCCAGAAAGAGATTGCAGACCAATATCATACGTACCGCCGTCCCCGCCGAATGCAACAAAATTAACATGCTGATCCATCTTATTTTGACGTTTCCATGCCTGGAAGGTTGCCTCCACACCCGAAATCGTTGCCGCTGAGTTCTCAAAGGCACTGTGCACAAACGGCACTTTCCAGGCGGTGAAAGGATATATGGTAGATACAACTTCCAGACAACCCGTCGCGGAGCTCACAACCACCGGATCTTCGGATGCCTTGAGAATTGCCCGAACGATCGTGGGAAAACCGCAGCCTGCGCAGGCCCGATGCCCGGGAGCGAAATACTTGTTCTCTTTTTGCGCTAATTGTTTCAGGTTCATAGGATATGACTGTTAATGGATAGGATGATTATTCCCGGACGCCGACGTATTTCACCAGCCGGCTGTCTCCGCTTAACGCATCGGTAAATATGCCGCGTATGTCTTCAGGAGTGATGTCGCGGCCTCCCAGGCCGAAAAGCACGCTCTGCAGCCGGGTCTGACCTTGACGATGATAGAGCGCACTGGAAAGCTCGGAGAACAAAGCTCCGCCTTCCTGCCCAAAACCGATTGCTCGGTCCATGACTACCGCAGTTTTTACTCCCTTAAGCGCTTCTACATAGGCTTCTGCAGGGAATGGTCTGAAATAACGCGGTTTGAGTAAACCGACTTTCTTGCCTTCAGCACGCAAGGCATCGACAACCCCACGAGCGGTACCAGCAGTGGAAGACATCACGACGAGCGCTACCTCTGCATCATCCATCTGATAGGCTTCGTACCAGCCATACGTTTTGCCGGTAATTTTAGCAAATTCCGCTTCAATGGCAGGGATGACCTCCTTGGCTTTTTCCATAGCATCGGCACGCTGCTTCTGCGTCTCAAAATAATAATCCTGCAACTGCAATGGTCCGATGGTCACCGGATGGGCGAGATCGAGCAAATATTTATCCAGCGGCCGGCTCTTTACGAACGCCTTGACCGGATCATCCTCGAAAACATCTACACACTCCACAGCATGTGAAGTGATAAAACCATCCTGATTGACCATGACCGGCAAGTGGATATCCGGATGCTCGGCGATACGTACTGCCA
>JAKQHK010000138.1 GCA_029573015.1 bacterium | reverse complement strand
AGCATGCACAGTCTGGTGATCTTTGATGATGATAATCCCCTTGATTTTGATCGGGATGAGATCCGTGATTACTTTGATACCGCGGTGCAGTGGTTCCACAAAGCGCATGCGACCGTCCCGGAAGCGATCTACCCGCTGTTCATCTGGAACTGCCTCTGGAAAAGCGGCGGTTCCATCGTGCATGGGCATGCCCAGATCCTGCTCGCCTCGGACCGGCATTATGCCAGGGTAGACTATTTACGGCATGTCAGCCATGAATATGAAAAAAAGTATGTGAGCAATTATTTTGCTGATCTGTATCGAGTCCATGAAGCTCTTGGACTGGGTCTGGAACACGAGCATATCCGGCTCATGGCGTATCTGACGCCACTCAAAGAGAAGGAACTGTTGATCTTCACCCCCAAAGTCGACGAGGTTTTCACTGATTTCCTCTACGAAGTGCTGCATTGTTATATTCATGACATCGGGGTGATGAGTTTTAATCTGGCCATGGCGTTTCCCCCATTTAAGCACCGCGATGAGGAATGGGGGCATTTCCCTGTGGTGGTCCGCATCGTAGACCGAGGCGATCCCTTGAGCAAAATATCGGATATCGGGGCCATGGAGCTGTATGCCCAGAGCGTGGTAGCCAGTGATCCATTTCTCGTTTTTGAAGCACTGCATAAACGGCTGCAGGCGAAAAAATCAAGCTAGTTCGCCATTTCTCCGGCTTGTCAAACCTGAAGTGATGCGCTACACTAACCCATGGTGTAGCGCTTTTTCTAACAAAAAGGAAACCAATGAGTGAGCTGCGTTTTAACCCCTTCGCAGACCAGTGGGTTATTATTGCGATTGAGCGGGCAACCCGACCGGAAAGTTTTTCTTCCAAAGAAGTGGAAAAAGCCAAGCCCAAGGACCAGTGTCCTTTTTGCTATACGTATGAGGACATGACCCCTCCGGAAGTATATGCGGTACCGGTCAAGGGCAAGGACAGATTGCCTAATGCTTCGGACTGGCAGCTGCGGGTCGTGCCGAACAAGTTTTCGGCGTTATCGCGGGAAGTAATTCCAGAAACCGGTTTCATGCATCTGGGAAGCTGTTCCACCACCTGCATGGCATTTGGCTACGGAGCGCACGAGGTGATCATCTCTAGCCCGGATCATGCCAAGAGTATCGGCCAGCTCGAGCAGAAACAGGTGGAACTGATTGTTGAGACGTATCAGAAGCGCTACCGGGTGCTTGCCAAGGATAAGCTCGTGGAGTATATCCAGATCATTTGTAATCATGGTAAGGCTGGAGGGGCTTCACTCGAGCATCCGCATTCGCAGGTGTTTGCCATGCCATTCGTGCCGCAGGTCATCAAGACTGAGCTGGCGCATTTTGCCGAACACCGCAAAAAACACAAGACCGGCCTGATGCTCGCGACCATTGAGGATGCGCGGAAGCGGGATCTGGTTGTCTACGAAAATGACGGATTTGTTGTCTTCTGTCCCTTCTGGAGCCGCATGCCGTTCGAGTGCTGGATTGCTCCCAAGCAGGAGCAGGCGCGGTTTGAGGAAATGTCAGCCGAGCAGCGCAGCCTGTTTACCAAAGCCCTGCGTATCCTGCTGCAGCGGTATTTCATGAAGCTCAATAATCCGCCCTACAACTACTTTATTCATACCCTGCCGGTGCAGGAAATGCGTGATGAAAAAAAAGCACCTGAGTACCACTGGCACGTAGAATGCCTGCCGCGCCTGACCACGCAGGCTGGTCTTGAATTCGGTGCGGATGTGTTCATCAATACCATGGTGCCGGAAAAGGCAGCGGCCTTCCTGCGATAAACGGAACAAGAACAATGAATTTTTTGGAACCCTGGTTACAAAATGTCTGGACGTGGGTGGAGGATAACGGTCTGCAGCTGCTGACCTTGCTGGTTCTCGGATTCATGGCGCAGCTTTTTCTGCGGACCATGATCAAACCACGCATGTTTACCTACCGCACGGTTAAAGACGTGCTCCAGCGGCATGAGCAGGAGAAGCGGGCCCAGACGATTACGGCAGTTTTCCGGGGAACCGGCAGCTTTTTTATCTGGTTGATTATTATTCTGTTCATGTTCAAGCAGGTCGGCATCGGCGTCGGCAATCTCGTTGCCGGCATCGGGATTGCGGGTATTGCCATTGGCTTGGGAGCGCAAAGCTTGGTGAAGGATATGATCGCCGGTTTTTTTGTCATCTTTGAAAACCACTACAATATCGGGGATGTAATTTCCGTGGCTGGCGTATCAGGCAGGGTGGAGGAGATCAATCTGCGGACTACCATCCTGAGAGATCTCGAGGGAGCGGTGCATATCGTACCCAATGGCCAGATCAGTATCGTTACCAACAAGACGAAGCAGTGGGCGCAGGTGGTGCTCGATATGCCCATAGCTCCAGACGAAGATATTGACCGCGCCATGCGTGTTATTCAGCGGGTTGGTCGGGAGCTTGTGGCCAACAAACGTTACAAATCAGCCTTGCTCTCTGCCCCCAAGGTGCTGGGAGTCAATGAAGTTTCCAAGAATCAGATTGTTATCCGTAGCCTCGTGAAAACGCATCCGGATCAGCGTTGGGCTATCGAACGCATCATGCGCAAAAAAATCAAGCAGGAGTTTGACAAGGAGGGCATTAAAACGGTGGGAACTTGAGGATCAACATAAAAAGTACAATTTTCAATTAACAATAATTCAACTTTTTTAATTCCTAATTCCTAATTCCTATATTCTATATTCTAAATTCTAGCCTCTATAGATCGTATGAACTACCAACACGTTTCTCAAGACCATTGGGTTGTCCGGCTTGATCCGGGCGATGAGCTCCACGCTTCCTTGTTTAAATTTGCAGAGGAGAATAGTTTGCGTGGCGGGCAGTTGACCGGTATCGGTGGTTTGCGTGAGGTAGAGCTGGGTGTATTTGATAAAACAAGTAAAACATATCATACTAAAACCATCACCGATGCAGGCGTGATCGAAGTTGTCAGCCTGAGTGGTAACTGCACGTTCAAGGAAGGCAAGCCGTTCTGGCATCTGCACATCGTCGTTACAGATCGTTCCCGGGAGGTACAGGCTGGGCATCTGATGCGCGGAATCGTGGATATCACTATGGAAATCATAATAACCGTCTGGGACGAACAACTCGAACGGGTAGCTGTCCCGGAGCTTGGTTTCTGGAAAATAAACCTATGAAAAATTATACGGTGGAAGCGTTAATTCTCAAGCGCATGGATTTCGGGGAAACAGACCGAATCATTACCCTGCTTACTCCAAATCATGGCAAAATCCGGGCGGTCGCCAAAGGGGTCCGACGTCCGGGCAGCCGGCTGGCTGGTCATCTCGAACCATTTTCCCATGCCAAGGTGTTTCTGGCCAAAGGTCGTAATCTCGATATCATCACCCAGGCACAGACGCTCAATCAGTATCGTGAGCTGCGCGCTGACCTGAGTGCAGTGAGCATGGCATTCTATCTGTCTGAGCTGGCAGAACGGGTCAGCGTGGAAGGGGAGAAGAATTATCCGCTGTTCAACCTGTTTACTCAGACGCTTTCCCAGCTGGCCACCGAGGGCGAGCGGAATATGCTTTTATCATGGTTTGATCTCAGCCTGCTCGAACTGCTCGGCTACAAGCCGGATCTGCAGCGCTGCCACGAATGTGGCCATGACATTCCGACTCAGGCCTCCTATACCCTGACTGCCTCGGGGCTGGTTTGCCGGGCTTGTCAGGATCACACCGCTGGAGGCATCTGTATCAAAGCGCCTATCCTGGCGAATCTCCGGCTCCTGCAGGATGGCTTTTTTGACGTTGCCGGCAGCAGTCTGGACTGGAAGGAAGTGACCCAGACGCGTCAGGCTCTGCAGTTCATCATGGCATATACCCTGCAGCGTCAGTTCAGGGCGAGTGATTTTATGGAAAAAGTGCAGCGACTTTGTCCGGAAGCATAGAGGAATTTCATGTCTATACGCAGTGTATACGCATATTATGCCCGGCTGCTACGCTCCAACACCCGCTGGATACGGATTGCCTTGTTTGATTTCGGATTTGGCATCATCCTCGGTTTGGCTGCCAAGCTTTTTTCTCTAGGGTCACTGCTCGAGCTGGTGGAAGGCATGCTTGCCGAGCTGGTGAAGTTGAGTGAACAGGCGGTAGATCTCGCGGTCTGGGAACGGGTGATGCTCATCTGGCAGAACAACATCGTGGCACTTGGCATTGTAATTTTCCTTGGCTTTTTCGGCGGGTATTTCAGCGTGCTCGCCCTGTTTGGTAATGGTTTGTTACTCGGTTACTTCCTCGCTATAGCTCTCTCTGATTTTGCATCATTGGCTGATTTGATCATTTCTGTCTTGCCGCATGGGATCATCGAGATCCCGGTTATCGTGGCTGCCGCCGGATTCGGCATCAAGCTCGGCTGGAGCTGGTTGCTGCCGCAGGCGCGCGGCCGTCGCAAGCAGGTACTGAACGCGACTGTGCTCGAATGCGCGGCGTTCTATGGACTGGGAGTCATCCTGCTCCTGTTTGCCTCCATTATCGAAGGCTGGCTCGTGTTCGGGATGGTGGGGTAAATCCTCTCCTACCAAGCTTTCCTCCCCTTTGATAAAGGGGAGGAGTATGTCAAGAAACCCCCTTTATACCATTATTCCCCCTTATCAGGGGGATAACAGTATGGAAGCGCCCCTGACGAGGCAAGGTGGCGAGGGGTTGATATCCCTTCCTGCGCTACGGGTCATGCTAGTCAGAATCTCCCCCTTTTACAGAGAGGGTTATTTCAGGCTGTTCAGATACCCGGTCAGATCAGCAGAGAGGGGAGCCTCGAAGGTCCTGCTATCGCCGTCGGGCAGCTTGAACGTCAGCGAAAAAGCGTGGAGAAACTGGCGCTTGAGCGTGTCAGTGTCCCTGCCGTAGGTCATGTCACCGACAATTGGAAAGCCGATGGAAGCGCAGTGCACCCGGATCTGGTGGGTGCGGCCGGTGAGCAGGCGAGCTTTGAGCAGGGTATACGACTGCAGACCATCATACTGTTCCAGAACATCATAGGCAGTCTGGGCAGGTTTGCCGGTAGGGGTAACGGTCATTTTTTTGCGATCTTTTCGGTCCCGGCCAATCGGGGCATCGATGAGTCCACTGTTCGGCTCGAGCTTGCCATGCACGAGCGCAATGTAGGTTTTCTGTACCGTCCGTTCCTGGAACTGCTTTTGCAGATATGCCTTGGTGCAATCATTTTTGGCGATGACCATGATGCCGGAGGTGTCCTTGTCCAGTCGGTGGATGATGCCAGGGCGCTCCGGGCTTTGAGCGGTGAGCGATGAGCTTTGAGTGACAGTTAGATGATGGAGAACCGCGTTGGCGAGCGTGCCGTCCCAGTTGCCAAAGGCGGGATGCACGACTAGTCCGGCTGGCTTGTTGATCACGAGCAGATCATCGTCTTCGTAGAGGATATCGAGCGGGATGTCTTGAGCCACCAGTTTTACTTCTTCGCGGTAGGGTATGGTTATCTCGAGCAGTGCCTCAGGGACGGTTTTGTGGCTGGACTGCTTGACGGGTTTGCCGTTCTCGCACACCATGCCGGCAGCGATCAGCTTCTGTGCCTGGGTGCGGCTCATATTGGGCAGCTTGCTGGCCAGGAACTGGTCCAGACGAACGGCTTTCTGTTCGCGATCGATGCGTAGGGATATTTGTTTCATACGTATAACGTGTTTAGCTAATAGAAAAGTTTTAACAACTATAGAAACGATTAGAGGTTCGTTTCTGGTTGCTATTGTATTCCAATCCGGGACTACGAGCAAAGCGCTTGGAGGATGCAGAAAAAAAAGATAGTTAGTAGGCACATAAAAGGCGACTCATGGAGTCGCCTTTGACTGCAGAAGAGAAATAATCCGGATGTTTTAGACGATATCCACAAGTTCGATAGAGAAGATCAACGTTTTTCCGGCTAAAGGGTGATTGGTGTCAACCGTGACGCTTGTATCGTCAACTTTGAGGATCGTGAAGGACATCTGATTGCCTTGTTCGTCCGTGGAGATCAGCTGCTGGCCAACTTCGGGAGCTTGTCCCTCAGGAAGCTTGGATCGCTCTACCACTTGTGTATTCTTCTCATCACGCTCGCCGTAGGCATCAGCGGGTGCGATGCTGACGGTTTTGATTTCTCCGATTTTCATGTCGAGAACCGCGTTCTCGATACCTTTGATGACTTCATTGTTTCCGACTGTGAACTGAAAGGGGCTCTTTCCTTCTGTGGTATTGAAGACCGTGCCATCCTCGAGTGTGCCGGTATAATGAATTTTGATAGTGTCCCCGTTTTCAACTTTCGGCGTGCCAACCGTGCAGCCTGCAGTAATAAAAACAGCCAGCATGAGGATGCTCATGAGGATACTTTTTCGCATGGATTCTCTCGCAGTATTTGGATAAATGCGGTTTTGCACGACGTTGGTTTCTGTTTTTTAGAGTCAGGCAAAGCCAAAGCGCATTGTAGCAGGTATTACTCATAAAAAAAAGCTGTTTTTTCAGGGTAGCATTTGTCGTTTATTGCAGTTATACTTGGCAGGCGGGAAACCTGTATATTGAATATAGAAACTAGAGACTGGAGACTTGGATTCTCAATTCTCAATTCTCAATTCTCAATTCTCAATTCTCAATTCTCAATTCTCAATTCTATCCTTTTTATTAGTCATTGATTGTCAAGGAGATAAGTACTATGAAACTATTAGTAACTGGCGGCGCGGGATTCATGGGCAGTAATTTCATCCGTTATGTCCTGAGCACGTATCCGGAGTACCAGGTAATCAATGTCGACAAGCTCACCTATGCAGGCAATCCAGAAAACGTGCGTGATCTGGAGCAGGATTCCCGCTACCGTTTTGTGCAAGGGGACATCCGTGATAAAGCACTCATGACTTCGCTTATTTCTGAAGTCGATGCAGTCATCAATTACGCTGCAGAAACGCACGTAGACCGTTCTATCGCAGAACCGGGAGAATTCTTGTATACGGATGTGAT
>JAKQHK010000102.1 GCA_029573015.1 bacterium | reverse complement strand
GGGCATCGAGCTTGGCGCGGGCATAGATGAGCAGGCGGAACTGGCGAACGATCATACGGAACAGCGCCAGCGCGTGCATACCTGCCTGCAGATTCTGATGTAGCAGCTGTACTGCCCGGGCATTTTTCCCTTCGGCTATTGCGTCGATGAACGGAAAAATATCTTCTTCGCACACGGGAATAGTTATCGCCTGGATAGCTTCGGCGGTAATTGCCTGTCCTCCGGTATACGCGAGCAGCTTATCGATTTCCTGACTCAGCTTCCAGAGGTCGCTACCTGCGGTCTGGGCGAGCAGTCCGGCAGCTGTCCGGTCGAAAGCACCGCCGCGATCCTCGGCAGTACGCATGATCCAGGCGTTCAGTTCCTCGCCCTCCAGGGGCTGGCAGGCATGCACCTCGGCATGCTTCATGAGATACTTCACCAGCTTGCCGCGCCGGTCCGGTTCTGCTTCGATGAAAATGATCGAGACCGTCGTACCAATACTTTCCAAAAACTGTATGCCAGCATCTCCGTCAATCTTCCCGGATTTGATCACGCCGTCCAGACGAAGGCAGAGGTGCTCCCCGAACATGGAGAGCGATGCTGCCTTGCTCTGCAGTTGCTGCAAGTCGCAACTGTCAAGATGCTCACAGCTCAGGGATCCCTTGTCTTGTCGCAATCTGGTTTCTATCTGCCTGCATTTCTCCCGGACCAGATAGGATTCACTGCCATATACAAAAAAAAGCATAGTGTCCCGTGCCTTATTCAAAAAGATACAGACCCCGCCCGTATTTGAGACGGGTCATATCACCTGACTCAAGATCCACCGCCCCCAACGTGACAGTACTGCCGTCCACGCGCTTGAAGTAGACCTGTCCGCTCCACTCCCGGGCATAGCCAACTGGTATCAGCACCGAAGCGCTTTCGCTCACCAGCTGGAGCAGCCGCTGTGTCTCCGCATCATAGAGCCAGAGGCCTTCCTCAGCATGCCGGGAGGCATCGGCAATGCCATCCACGGAAAAAACAAAATCAAATGATTCCTGATCAAAAACCAAGGCCTGCTCAGGCAGCGTGTTTTCAGCAACCGGCTCAGCTGACTTACTGGCAATCGTGATCTTCTGAATAACCCGGTCGCCGCCCGGGACAGCACAAATAGCATAGATGTAATTAGCATACGGCCAATAGATCTGCACGATGGTCTGATCCCCGAGATCAAGTAATTCCGCCCCTTCCCGGCTGTCGATCTGATAGAGCACAACCGTGGCAGTGTCTTTAACGTACAGAAGGCTGTCCTGCTTGGGATGCCAGGCATAGAGGGGTAGCGATGCAGCCGCATCTTTACGCGTCAGGGCATCAGTCACCAGCGTGGTCTCACCGGATTCAAGGCGATACAGCCAGAGATTATTTTCAAAGGAATAGAGGATAAACCGTCCGTCGGGAGACCATAGCTGCCCGAGATCCTTGGGCAGGGCAAGATCAGAACTGACGACTTCCCGCCGCTCTGTTCCATCGATATTGGAAATAAATGTTTTGGCACCGGTCCCGCCACTCAGGGTGCTCTCTGTATAGAGAATCATGTCTTGGCGGTCTGTCAGCTGTACCACCGGATTTTCATCGAAAACCTTGGCGGTCATGAGCAGCACCTCTCCGGTTCCATCCACCGAGGTGGTGAGCAGCTTAAGCACATTATTTTCAACCAATGCATAGGTGATCTGGGGAAGCACTCCCTGAACAATCAGTTCCTGCCCTGCATAGATCGTATCGGCATTATCGAGCTGGTTAAGCAGAAGGAGCGTGTCGGTGGTGGTGCCATACAGCGATGCAATCTTGGAAAGCGAATCGCCCGGCTGGACGACATACGTAACGGTTTCAAGCACTTCAGGCTGATCAGCATTATCCTCGGCTGAAACCGTGTCATCCTCTTCCGGCGCGGTAGTATCCGTAGGTTCACTGGCAACTGACTGCTCAGCCTGACTTTTAAACAGCGCCGGCTGGATGGCATGCGCCCAGAGCGCCTGCAAACCAAAACCGAGCAGAATGCCGATGAGCACTCCCCCGGCAAAAGCTTGGCGCTGGGGCTGGGAGCGGGCATAGAGACGGGACTGTTTCATAACCTTACTCTCTAAAAGATACGCGCTCATCATACCATAGAGCAATCGATTTCGTATTGAGAAAATCGCGTGTCATGCGTAATGACAGTCAAATGCTCAAGCAGCGCCTGAGCGATCAGCATGCGGTCAAATGGATCATCATGATATCGGGGCAATTGCCCTGCCTGCCATGCATGCGCCCAGGTTATATCGAGCATCTCAAACTGATTATCCCGAAGCACGATTTCCAGATTATCGGGACATACCAGTTTTCCGAGCGATTTTTTGATCGCGATCTCCCAGACAGTAGCGCTGCTGACATAGGCATAGGTGTCTGGTCGCGTTATAAGCTTCCTGGTCTTTGACGGCAGACGCACCTCATCCGCAAGCCACCAAAGCACTATATGCGTATCAAGCAGTATTTTCATTCCCGTTCTCCGGCAAATGATTTCTGCAATGCTGACGGCAACCTGTCGAAATCCTTGGAAATTTTTACTTTTCCCTTCCAGCTGCCCGGTTTCCGCGGTTTAGCGTTTGCATGATATACCACCAGCTTAACGAGCGGCTTGCCGGCCTTGCCGATAACAACTTCTTTCCCGTCCAAAACGTCATCAACCAGCCGCGACAGATGCGTTTTTGCCTGATGGATACTGCCGATAAACATGCCGGCTCGCTTTTAATAATATAGACTAAGCTTAGTTTAGTTTATATAATCAAACCTGTCAATCCTGACAATGCAACATAACATGGACAAAGTAGTAGTAGTAGTAAACTATTATGAATATTTATTACTATGCTATCGGTTATCATATGACTAAACAAAAATTTCTTGATGCACGTACGATTCTGGATATGATACCTGTAGGAAACAGTGAAACAAGACAGCAGCTGTTAGAAATGCTGCTGGGTATGAACCGATATGATATATCCGCCGCCCTGCAGGGATACCAAGCGGTTGATGCTGCTGCTCGAGGTTCTTCAGGTATATCGGAAGCTGATTTACAACTAATCGCAGCTGGTTACACTGTATCAGATGATGCTGAAAATATCCTGGCTGCACTTGGTCGGAAGCTCATCCGGGTATATCAATATGCCCAAGAAAGAAAACAAGAATAAGAATCCTGCTTGCTGACATCGAAATAAATGGTAATTCATGTGCAAAACCATTATGAATTTCGAGTTTCGCATTTTAATCTTAATCTGCTTCCTTTACCCTGTACCCTATTCCCTTTGGTCCAATCGAAGCTCAATCCTCCCCTGCTCATCTGTCCGGTACACCTGCAAACCGGAAAAACGTTCCAGCACCTCGGCATGCGGATGGCCGAACTTGTTATCTGTGCCAACTGAAATCACGACTGCCTGCGGTTGTACCGCAGCCAAAAAAGCAGGAGAACTTGAACTCTTGCTCCCGTGGTGTCCGGCTTTGAGCACAGCGCAGTTAACGGAAAAGCCGCTTGCC
>JAKQHK010000080.1 GCA_029573015.1 bacterium | reverse complement strand
GGGGGCGCAAAATATGCCGGATTGACCACAACCTCAGAGGAAATCCTCTTTCACAATGCCGCCTCCCAGAGCGATGTTGACGGTCAGGACCGTGCTGATGTAACATTGCAGTTAGAAACCAATAATCTCCAGCCTTCTGGTAACTATTCCAACGAAATAACCTTCATCGCCAAACCGATCTTCTAAACGGCTTTCGCACCCCAAAATTGGAGTCATACATGCAAACCAAAACCAGAAACCTTCTTGCCTGTGCGGTGTGTACGGTACTCATGCTCTTCCCGGCACTCAGCCACGCAGAAGATGGTTCCATCCTCATCGACCCGATCAAGGAAACTATCGAAGCATCGGCAGGCGAACAGAAAACCACCACCTTGCAAGTCCAGAACAGCACCACTGATGCCAAAACGATTACCATAGCCTTTGCCCAGTTCACCGTTGATCAAAGCGGCGTCCCGGCAGAGACACAGGATGATACCGACAATCCCCAGAACTGGTTCAGCGCCAATCCAGCCGAGTTTACCATCGCCGCCGGCGGCACGCAGGATGTTGCTGTCACAGTCGCCGTACCCGAGACAGCGGCAGAACGCGGCTACTATGTCATGGCCCGCATCAGCATCGCCGGGGCGGACAGTAATGCTGGTGCGTCCAGCGAGACCAAGCAGGAAATCCAAAGCCTATATTCGGTAGTCATCGGGACCCCGGCAGAACAACTGACGATCGATAGCCTCCTCGGAGTGATCGACAATAACAGCACTGCGGCTCTGGTTCTTACCCTCAATAACCCCGGCAATGTCCATACGACAGCCTCGGGGAAAATTGACCTGATTAAAGACGGAGTGGTTGCGGAAACGTACAGTGTTAATTCTACCAACATTTTCCCGGGCAAATCCCGCGATGTTACCATACAGATTGATCCGCTTGCCACCGCCATCAGTGACTATACCATCAAGGCAACACTCGCCTATGGTAAAAGCAATGCCATCCTGACCTTTGATGGGTCCTGGGAAAATGCCTCAGAGATCCAGACAGACACCAACACGCAGGTAGCCAAGGTTAAAAACTCCGCTACCGTTGTCGCCGAGGAAAACAAAAGCGGTAGCCTGATCATTTACTCCATCCTCGGTGCAGGACTCATGCTCATCGCAGCTGGCTTGGTACTTTCCTTCAAAAACAAGCAAGCTTAAGATAAAAAACAAAAAAATAAAAACAAAAAAGACATGCGTGCTCATGGCAGGGAAGCACCTGATTCTCCTACGTTATCTCAAAATATTTCTAAAAAAAATACACTAAAATCCCGAGGGAAGTTGGTTCCTCTCTCTCTCGGGATTTTTTTGTTCCTACTGAATACCCTCATCCCTTCTCCAACGCAGGCAGAGGAAGCCAAGGTACAAATGTCGGCAGAAATTGTTGCACCGACCAACCTGTTCGTGCCTGTACGTTTTTCTGGCTGGACCATACCATTCGGCAAGGCCGTGTTGTATGACATGATCGAGGACCGTATCTATATCCAGGAAGAGCAGGGCAACGAAGGAACCTTCCTGATGGAATTTGTCCTGGACCGCAAAGCCGACGAAATGGAACAGTTTGAATTGTTTGTAACCTACAAAGGCCTCGAAAGCCGGCATGTTCCTTATACGGTCCAACCCTCGACCTACCAGCCGGAATCAACTGCTGATATCGTCTTGCCTCCGGTACTCGACATTAACCGTGAAGAAGTCAAAAGCACCGAGGAAATCATCGTTTTCGGCTATGGCTGTCCGGACTGCAATATGGTTTTTACTTTCACCAATCAATCCGGGGAAATAACCACCTATTCCTCCCTGACCGATGAGTACGGCTTCGCAGAAGTCAAACTTCCGAGCGGTTTACCTGCCAGCGAATATGTGGTAACCGCGACGGTCACCTACGAAAGCAGAACCAGTATCTCCAGCCATGAGCTGCACCTGAAGGTGAGTGAAGGACTGGAGGGACTATACGGGTACCTCCCCGGCATCTCTCTGATACCGGCAGCCATGGAATTTCTATCTACTCCGTTCGGGATTCTGTCAGCCTTTCTTTTGGGCTTGCTGCTCGTTTCGCTTATTTACCAGACTATCAAAAATCTGCGCGAGCTGATCATCGGTCTGAAGCTATTCCTGCTGCATCTGTTTCATTTGAATATTTTGCAGTATTTCCCACCTCTGGGGAAAAAGAACCATTCAGAAAAACAATTCATTATTCGCAATCTGGATACGCAGGCAGAAATCATCGTTGATACAGAAGGTCACAATAAAAAATCCTTAACCCTGCAACCGGGTGATTACCGCTGTCTCTGGCACGAAGAACATAAGCAGGAGACAATCTGCGATCTGCACGTCGCACTGGCAACACTCCCGGCAACAGAACCAACGGCTATTGCTCCGATGGTTTCCCAATCATCAACCGAACTGCCATCAGTTACCGAATCGTTACCAGAAGAACAACCAGTTGAGCAGACGATTGAAGCTTCAGCACCGACTGTGCCAGATAAACATATGAACCATTCCCCTGTCCGACAACTAAACGAAAAGCGTCTGTCCCGACGTCATTTTCGGCTTAAACGACAAATAATACTTCCAACATGGCTACACACCGAAAAATAAAACTCAAACAGCAACTGCGCAAACTGCACTCTCACCAGTTTCTCCTCAGTATCGCGTCATTTGGTCTGGTGCTGCCGCTCCATTCCCTGCCGGAACTCAGGCAGCACCAGATCATGATGATAATCATCGGCATTTATGCCGTAGTCAACCTGTCCTATGGCATGCGACGAAAAAATTCGTTATCGCCTGTCTATCACCTGTTTGAAAGCTGGTGCCTCTATACGGTCGTCATGCTTTTCGTCAGCACCAATCAGGGGATGCGGGGAGACTTTTTTCCGCTTCTCTACGTCACCATACTCATCATCGGCTTCACGCTTCCGGAAAAAATGTCCCTGACCATTGCCAGCTGTATGTTCCTGACGCTATTTGCCTGGGACAAACCGCTGCTCCCCTATTTACCGGTACAGGAAAAAATGCTGTACCTGCTCAAGTTTTTTTCCCTCATGGTGTTCAGTCCGTTCATCATCCTGCTCGCGCACCACTATGAAAAAGCTTCCTCCCGCAGCGACCAGCTCATGATCACGAAACAACTGCTGAAGACATTTCAGGAGGAGGATGAAATCCTGGTCAAGCATGTTCCGGCTGGCATATGTATCATCGATCATGAAGGTCGCGTCCAGGAATTTTCTCCGGCAGCTGAGCATCTGACTGGTATAAGCGCACCCGTAATCATAGGTTCGGTATTCAGCGACTTTTGTGTACTGGTTCCCGAATCTGCTTCGGATACTTCTCTGGACTTGCCTGTCCTGCTCCAAAGGGGAAAATCGCTCCAGGACCTTCCCTGCGCGCTTACCGCAGGACCGAACCGCCTGCCGGTACAGCTCACCGTAATCCCGATGAAAGGTGCTGCCGACCATGTGATCGGGGCAACCATCGTCTTTGTGCATGCCCGCGTAGCGGAATTGCATGAAAAGTTGAAGGCAGAATCGCATGTCTAACTCACTTACCACCGCATTACGGCATCTCATCCGTTCACCCCGGGCTCGACACACGAACCAGGCTGTAATATCCCTCGCGCTTGTCACCTGCATTTCTTTGCTCACGGCTAGTATCGGCGGGTGGTTAGTATGGAAATACTACCAGTCATACCTCGTCACGCAGGCAGACACCAGCAGCTGGACCTTTGATTCCGGAGCGAATTACACGTTCGATGCCGCGCACATCAAACTGGAAGACAGCTCAGCCCAGCTGGCAGTACCCTGGTGGGATGCCAACTATAGCGATCGACAGGTACTCAAAGTGAAAAACACCTCGTCTGAAAGTCTGGCTGCCAATACTACCCTGCAGATTCATGCTGACACCTCATCACTGGCATCCGTACAGGCTGACTGTGATGACGTGCGCATTGTCTATTATAACGGATCAACCAATACCGAACTCGACCGATACTATCAAATTGACCCGGGCGCTTCGAGCTGCACGGATTCTACCAGCACCTTGATCGCATTCCCGCTGCAGGCAACCCTTGCTGCCGGCAGCAGCAGCGATGCCTACTATCTCTACTACGGATACGACTCAGCATCTGCACCTGCCAATCCCGAAGATGGCTATGATATCGGGGCAGCCAATTCCCTGTTAACCGTTAGTTTCAGAGAGGACACGACCGGTAGCGCCGGCGAAACGCCCTCAGCAGCCAGCGGAGCTTTGCGCTATGCCGGCAGCAAGGCCGGACTCGTCTTTGATGGAGTCAATGATTATGGACAAGTTGGAGATAGTACATCACTTTCTGTAACAAAAAGTGTGACGGTTGAAGCTTGGGTCAAGACGTATGCAACGGGTACTGAGCAAACCATTCTAGGCAAATGGGATGAAACCTCAGGTACTGAAGACCGGTCTTACCGGATTTGGATCACCTCAGGAAATCGCTTTGCTTTTTCTGTATCTTCCGGGGGTACTGCCGGCACGATAAGCACGATTACCGGTACGACGACCACCGTCGCCAGTAATACCTGGTACCATGTTGCCGGCGTATATGACAGCTACAATCAAACCCTCGATCTCTACGTCAATGGTGCCTCTGATGCTACCCAGACCAGCGGAGCACCTGCCAGCGTGGATGACAACGGTTCTTCCCTCTATCTCGGCGGTAAAGAAAACAGTAGCGGTTCTGTAGACACCTATTTCCAGGGTATCCTGGACGAAATCCGCATATCAACGGGAGTCCGGTATCCAACTGCTTTTACCGCACCCTCCCGACCTTTAACCGCAGATAGCTTTACCTGTCTTCTCCTGCATGCAGATGAAGGAGGTGATGATCCCCGCCAAACTGAAAAACTCCCTGATGCGAGCGGCAACGGCAATCATCTGACCATCAGCGGCGCAAAATACGTAACAGGACTGGTTGGTGTGGATGCCGCTTCAACCGATGCCGGCGCTGTCTACGCCCAAACCTACGCAGGCCATCCCGGAGTATATATTGAAACAGGTACAACTAATAAAGTTACCAATCCCTCCTTTGAGCATGCAACCTATAACACGAGCTGGACTACCTCTGGCGGTACAGCAAGCGAAAACAGTACGTGGCCGCCGTACCGCTTCGGCAGCAAATCGTACAAGCTTGCGCTGGCAGACAGCACCAACCAAAACGTATATACCGCGATAGATGCAGGCAACACGAACACCCACACGCTTTCTGCCTACGTATATCGTGGTACGAGCGGGTATGTCGGCGCTAGTGTGGATAACAGCGTCGTACAGCTTTACTTTAACGGATCAGCTCAATCTTCGACCTCCTATACTGATGCCGGAGGTGGCTGGTGGCGTTTAAGCTACACGGCAGCTGCCGGTTCCGGCAGTCAGACCTACGGGGTTGCTGTGCTTGAAGACTCAGGAACTGTATACATCGATGGCGTACAGCTCGAGGAAAAGTCCTACGCTACCAGCTATACCGACGGTACTCTCGGCACAGGATATGCCTGGACAGGCACAGCACACGCCAGTAGCTCAACCCGAACAAAAGCTGACTTAATGTATGCGGCATCTACCGCCAATCTCAGCGCTAGTGCGGGAACAGTAAGTTTCTGGATGAAAACCTCCTGGACAGGCAATGACAGTATCCTGCATGAGCTGTTTGCGATTGATACGACCTCAGGATCCCTACGCCTGTACAAAGATTCAGATAACAGTCTAAAGCTGACAGACGGAACGAACACTGCGTCCAAAGCCGTGAGCTGGGCAGCAGGTCAGTGGCAGTTTCTTACTGCAAGTTGGGGATCTAACACGATGCAGGTAACGGTCAATAGCGCTGCAGGCACAGCCAGCGGTGCTTATTCTGCCCCGACGATTAACACCTCAGGATCGATAAACATCGGGTCTGACACAGCGGAGAGCAACCACGCTGATGGGATAGTGAGTGATTTTCGCATTTATGACAGCGCTCTCTCAGCTGCTGAAATTGCTGACCTGTATGCATCCGGTCTGTTAGTTCGCAGCATCTATATCCCCTATCTGCAGAACGATACCGTCAAGCCTGCCTACACCACGCTATCAGCTTTTACGGAAACTACCGGTAGTGGACATGCCGGGACAATCACCTATCAGCTCTCTTTTGACGGAAGCTCATGGTTTTATTTTGTTACAGATACATGGCTGCCCATCGGCAGTACTGACCATGCCAATACAGCCAGCGTGGTGCAGACGAACATAAACACATTCCCGGCTGATGTTGGGACAGGGTCACTCGTGTTTCGCGCGTACCTCGATGGCAGCAGCCCCAAACTTGATACGCTGGCAATAACGTACACCACCGCTCCAACGGCACCAGGCAGTCTGTATGCTGACAACACTTCTGCACAAACAGGACAAACGGATCCCCAACATCTCACCGATACAACGCCTGCCTTCAGTGCTGTCTATACTGATCCCAATCCGAGCGATATCGCCAACAAAGTGAGGATTCAAGTCTCTACTGATAACACTTTTTCTTCGGTAACGCATTGGGATAGCGGTGCTACAGGTACAAGCATCAGCGATATTACCGAAAGCAACCGTTCCAGCGATATTGTCTACAATTCATTCGGAGACAGCGCAATTCAAAGCCTAAACACCGGCGATGGTAATACCACGTATTACTGGCGCATTAAGTTCTGGGATGATGATAATAACGAAGGAGCTTGGAGCACTGCTGCCAGTTTTGGCATGCAGGATGCGCCTGCTGCTCCCGGAACCCCCGTGATTGATAATATCTTAGCTAATTCACTAGATATCAGCTGGACTGATAATAGTTCTGGACAAACTCAGGAAGAGTCATTCGAACTGCATCATTCTACCGATGGTGTGGAATACTCGCTTCTGCAAACCAATGATCCTGACGATGTGGATCATACGCATGGAACACTAAATCCTAATACTCGTCATTATTATAAAGTTAGATCAATAAATACGACCGGTACTTCAAGCTTCTCCTCAGCTGCAGACGTATATACTGCAGCAAATGTTCCGGGAGCCCCTGTGCTAAGCAACGCTAACTATGGCGACATCCATTTCATCCTGGACGAAAATAGTAATCCCTCGAACGTTAGCTATGCGATAGCTGTCTCTACCGATAACTTTGTCAGTGATACCAAGTATATACAGTCAGACATAACGCTTGGCGACGTACTCGGCGAGGAAGACTGGCAAACGTATACTGACTGGGGTGGAATAAACGGAGAAGCGTTAACCGGTTTGAGTAATGCGCAGGAATACAGCTTCAAAGTCAAGGCACGCAATTCTGACAGTCAGGAAACCGCATACTCAACCACAGCCCAGCTGACCACCTGGACGCAACCGGATCTCAGCCTGGATGTTTCAGGAACCGATCTCGGCTCGATCGACATTAGCGGAAACAACGACAGCATCCCTTTTGGCTTTGCGCTTCCTGGCGTACCAGTCACCGCCGTCCAGAAAATCAGTATCACTACCAATGCAGACTCAGGCTACACGGTCAGCATGGTCGCTGATGCCAAAATGACCCATACAGAAACACCGGTCATCGATGTCGATTTCATAACCAATGGTTTTGAAGGCACAAACACAGCGCCGGTCGCCTGGTCTTCTCCAGCAGGCACAGTTATAGGCGAGAATACTGCCTTTATCGGCTATCACACGAGCGACAGCCTGCTCGGTACGGGAACGACTAACCGCTTTGCCGCCGCAGATTCTTGGGCAGGTTTTGCGACGCTCGGGAGCTACTATGAAATACTCTATCTTTCCGGACCGACCAGCGGTGATGATAACGGAGAAGAATACGCACATATCACATTCAAACTGGAAACCAACAACCTGCATCCGACCGGGAATTACAGCGATCTGGTTGTGAAGTATCGGGTTGTGCCGGTTTTTTAACGGATTGAATAGATCTGCTCCCAGAATGCACCCAGATTCGCAGCATTGCCGTATTGGGTGTGATTAGCATAGGAAGCATCGAGATACTGCCGCACAAACTCCTCGGCAAAATCCTCTGCAGGTGACGCCTGCCAGTCTGTATAGGTGTCCTGTTCGGTATACAGGTGATATGTTGAACTATACCAGCTGTCACAGGCAGTGATACCGCGTTGCCGACAATACTCCTCACGAGATGCAGAAGTGAGTAGCTGGCTGTCCACTACATGTCCAATCTCGTGACCCAAAATCGCAGGAAGTTCGTCAGGCTGCAACGTATCGGCATAATAGATAGTCTGTTTACTTACATCGGTATAGGCTTCGATATCTGCGATCCCTTGCTTGGGGATTATGTAGAGAGCCTCGAGCTCTTCCAGGGGAAACCCCAGGTTAAAACAGGTTTTCCGGATCGCGTGATAGTCATACTGGTCAGCTCCGCTGCTCACGATGACGTTCGCCGGGAGCTGATAGTCAATTGGCGGCTCAGCCAAAAGCAACGCTTCAGCCCGAACTGCCTCCTGCATAAACGCCATAACTGACCGGATCATACAAATTGATGAAACGATAAAAGCGAGCCAGCATATGCTGAAGAACACAACCATTTTGGGAGACTGACGCATCTGAATATTGGCTAGAGAACGAAAATGGTTTGTTTGTATTTTTGCTTGCAGTATGCTCAGGAAACCATCACGACAAAGGTAAACAGTATACTACTACCGCGGCAAACCGGTCAACGAGCTGGAGAATTACTTTTCTATGGTGTCGGTTACAATAGCGTCCTGACGTTAGTGCGAGGAACGCAGTGACAAAGCAATCCGCGTTGACGTTCTTACCTTGCTGTCCCGGGAGTTTGCTTCGCTGCGTTCGCAAAGACAGCCTACGGTAGCCTTAATCCCCGCGAAGCTGCTCAAGATACCGCACGCGTACCTGCGAGAAAAAATCCTGATACTGCTCGCTCTGGTAGTCGGGATAGGACCAGGGCAACGGTGTAAATACTCCCTTGCGATACTGCAGGGTGAGCTCCGCATAGATACCATCCCCTATACAGATCCGGTGGGAAAAATTCTTTGTACTCGCGAGCACAAGCTTGCTGGCTTCCAGATAGCCTGGATCTAAATTGACTGGACGCTGAGTTGTTTGCGTCGCGTGGCGATCTGCTAAAAACTGTTCCAGCTCGTTCGTCTGCCTTTTAATCTGTGCCAGCTCATAGGGAGCAAAAAGATCTGAGAAAGAAAAAAAAGTACGCTGCAGGTTTGTACCCATTTCATCAGCATAGTAGTCAGTATACGTAAAATCCCAGACAGTACTCTGGGCTTCAATACTGCCAAAACTAATCTGTAGTTCTTGCCGAATATCTGGTAGCAAATCTGAACTGCTCGTCAGCACACCGATAAAAAGCTTGACCGGTGTTACTGGAGATAGTTTCCCCATGATTTTCTCCCCTGGAATAGCCATTCACCGATAGTCCGGTCGAACAGTACCTCGGTCAGAGGCCGGTCATCCGTAACTAAAGCAATGTCAGACAGGTCGCCGATCAGGCGGATACTGTCAGCCATGCGTGCTCGAAGCAGTGCATGATCGTTCGGCACAGCCGCAATTGCTTCCTCGAGGCTCGTATCACTATTGGATGCAAAAAAGACATAATTGAAATTATGCTCCCCTGCCTTGACTACCCAGACCTTGTCATACACTTCCTGCAGGGTGCGGATGAGGCGTAAATAGATATCAGAATCCTCAAACAGGGCATTCACATTGGCGACGAACACACCATCCGGGTTTAGTTTCTGCTCGGTGAGCTGGAAAAACTCGAGGCTGGTAAGATGCGGGGGCATGTAAATCTGATGGTACGCATCGAGAAAAATCACGTCGAACCGGCCATCAGGCTGATTCTTCAAAAAAATGCGCCCATCCTGGGCGCTGATCTCCACATTATCATATTCCGACATACCGAAATATTCATGAGCCAAACGCACTACTACCGGATCGATCTCCGCTCCCGTAAACCGGAAGTCAAAATCGTCGCCAAGGGTTTCCTCCCAGATCCGATACGCCGTCCCGCCGGCAGCGCCGATGACGGTTATCTGCTGCTCCTGCTTGTCCTTCTGGAAATATGGGGCAGGCAGCAAGTAATCCCAGTACGATCCGGTGAGTACCTGGTCGGGATTGTAGAAGGAATGCATGGCAAATCCTTCATCCTGCTGAAGCATGATCCCAAAATATGGATCTTCTGTCACCTTAATATAGGTGTACGGGCTTTCTGTCTGGAACAATACATCCGGGGTAGAAAAATAATGTGCCGGAATAAGGATGAAGCTACCCATAAACGGAACCGCGGTAAGGCATAACAGCTTGCGGCCCAAACCGACAATGCTGATCACCAGCAGAATGATGGCAAAAAGGATGATGGTTTTCTTGGTCCCGATCCAGGGGACAAATACGAGCGTTGGCAGGAAAGTGCCGACAATACTGCCGACTGTCGATGCCGCATATACTTTACCGGCGACCCGACCGGATTCCTCCACCGCATGGCTGAGCAGCCGGATGATGGTCGGACTCACCATGCCGAGGACGGAAAAAGGAATGCAGAAGATAATCAGACTACTGATAAACGAGTATACGACCAGAGACACCTCCCCTTCCTTAACCCCGCGGCTTACCCAGTCCATGATCCACGGAGCGATAAACGGCAGGCAGAGGAGCATGACTGCTGATACGAATAATAGCCCGTAGAGGAACTCGCGGGTCGGGTGCCGGTCTGCGAGCCTGCCCCCGAGCCAGTAACCGATCGACAATGCCGTCATGATGATCCCGAGCAGATTGGTCCAGACAAATACCGAAGTGCCAAAGTACGGAGCCATCAGTCGGCTGGCGGCCATTTCGATCGCCATGATCGTCATGCCGGAGCAGAAAGCGGTGATAATGAGATATCGCGGACTAATTCGTTCGGTAGTATCTTCTGTCACAAACTCTCCTTGCTGGCTATGGATGATGCACAGACGCAAGGAGAGTATCACAAAAAAGATGAGAGGCAAAGAAGATAGCTACATGCTATTAGGTATACACCCATAAAGTACCGCTAACCTATTAGGATACCCTAGGTGCTTCCTAGCTCATTACATGCTGTACATAGGCATCTAAACCCATCGCAACAGCACCGTCCAGGCTCGCGCTTCCGCTGTTTTCACCATCAATTAGTCCAGGGTATCCCCGCATCAAAACAGATGGAACAGATGCTATTTGCTGATTATCATGCATAGATTCTAATCGTTTTTTTATATACTCTAATAATGATTCGATAATCCCTGGACTTTTTTGAATTGATCCTTCCAAGTTTATTCTCGCATTACAATCCTGAATGCACGCCCCCTGGTAGATTAATGCTCCGACGAACATTTCAGCCACCAGCATCAGCGCGCGTCCAACAACCACTCCTGCCAGATAGCGTAGCTGAGCAATTTCAAAATCCTCAAGTTCTACACCGAATAAAATGCTTATTTCTTGGTCAGTCATTCGTCCGAATCCACCCATCTTGCATATATGCTCGGCTGACAACTTAGAAACTTCATCACTATCCGATAAACATAGTTTCTCAATAAGAGACTGAGGTACAAGTTGCGCATCATGAAGCATATTCCACATAACTCTAGACATTCCCATCCCGGAATTCATCATTTCAAACGGATGCTCCTCCCCCCGTGTCGCATCCCACTTGCTATTTACACCATCTATAGGCAGTCCTCCTGCCTCAGCATTCACTAATTCTCCTGTTTTCGGATTAATTGGAGCGACATTTTCACCTGAGGCATATATTCCTGTAATATTAAAATCAAATGAACCTGAGTCAGCCATTAATTGGAATCCTAATGCTGAAGCCGGGGTGTCATTAGCAAATTGATACACAACCGTAGGTTTGATTCTATATTCTGACTCCCACGCTTTTTGAAGCAACGCAACAATCATTTCTCCAATTTGTTTCTGAGAATCAATGGTAAGTGCTCCACCTTTTGTTACTCTTTCTACGCGTACATCAAGATTATTTGCTACCAGATCTGCTACGACCGGATATCCAATACTGCCTCCCAAACCAATCATCTCAATGCTTCGTGGATTTAATCTTTGCATCTGTAGCGTTTCTAATGACAAACTCATTACAATAGGGATGATGTGTTCGGATAAAAAAGCCTCTAAATCTTGAGGATCTTCGCCGGAAGTTAAATTAGGCGTTGAACATCGTTCTTGGGCATCAAATGTCAATAGACTGCCCTCAGATGAATGTGCCGTCGCTATCTTCCATGTGGACCCGCCTCCATCGATTCCGATAACAAGATCTGCTTGCATCACGCGCATTGCTTCCAGATCTTGCTGAGTAAACGGTTTGCGATGAGTCCGAGCCATAGACGGATATGGTCGTTCATCTGTCCTGCCTTCACTCATACATTCTGCAAAACGGAGAGCCAGTTCATTCAGAATTGTATCGTCTGGAATAAAATGTTCATGAGACAATACACTTTCTAACCGACGTAACTTAATAGTTCTTAACAGCTCAACTATGCTCATCAGTGCATCATCAGGTAGTTCTGCGTCGTTTATGCATCGTATATACCGCAATCCTCCCTCATCGTTATAAATCGTGTGTCCGTCGCGTTCTCTTATATCTTCTGCCGTCTGTTCTAAGCTGAGGATAACAGCATCTACACTATCCAGATCGGATTGATCAAACAGCCTATTATTAGACAAGCATCCCAAAACAACATCGAAGTGATGAAGTAAATCTTGATCAAAATTTCCATCTACTGGTAATAAATCCGATAATGCGACGCCATGCGTAGATGCATGCGTGTGCAATTCCAATAAACCTGCAATATGTACTGCTCCAGTTGAAGTAATAACTCGCTCTATCTGAAGCTTCATTATTTCTCGAATTGTATCAAGGTTATCAGACATGTCTTCCCTCCCAAACTATTAAAAAAAGCCACGCCTGCAAATGCAGTTATGGCTCTATTTTTGGTTTATTCAAAGGTAATAAGTATACCGCAAATTCAGAAATCGTGTAAAGCCGGTTTACTTGTTTTCACATTTTCTGCTACAATACTATTCGTCGCGAAGATATACCCGAGAACTTGTTTTAACTGTCTCTTCCGGTTTACACGTTTCAGCTGACGAAGTCGTAGAAGAGGGCAAGTGGATAAGGGATAAGGACTGGTCTAAATTTTCATAATCGTACATTGATAATTGTTGTAAACGATCAAGGCGACGTACCCAAGTGGCTAAGGGGCCGGTCTGCAAAACCGTTATGCGGCGGTTCGAATCCGCCCGTCGCCTCCAATTCGTTTTAGTTCCCTTGTCTCCAACCCCGGCATCCACAGGAACTTATCAACCAATAGCCTCCATTGTATTTGAAAAAAGCTCCCTTTGGGAGCTTTTTTATCTTCATTACAAACATGAATAAATATCACAAAAACTGCCCAAGCATATAGGCTGGACCAAGTACGCCGGCGTTATAGCCATCTTCGACGATCAGCTCGACATGCACACCAGGCATGCCTGCTTTTCCGAGCTCCGGGGCAAGCAAGGCATTCCAGTACTCTCGAACTTTTTCCTGGAAATGTATAGTTTTCCAGAGGCTTCCCTCCATGGCGAGCGCATCCGGTTTGCCGCCGGCCTGCAGACCGAATCCGTTATACAGGCTGACCGCAGCTAGAATCTCTGCTGCCCGGAAAGCGCTGCGCTGGATTACGATCCCAGCCAGATACTGCAAGCGTTCGAGAATATGCTCATGCAGGCCACGCTCAGCCAGCAGCGGCAACAGCTCAAAGGGGCTCTTCTGATCATGCCCGCCTGCCAGTTGGATGACCCACTCCCCGCCGGGGGCCTGCTTATCCGGACGCTGCGCCTGAACAACTGAGCAGATGCTTGTCCAGACAGATTGAGGCTCATCGAGGGTTTCAAAAATCAAATTCTTAAATACTCTTCCATAACCCGTACCTGCTGCTCCGAAATTCTCAATATCTTCAGCCAAATCTTCATTAGACCCGATCCGGTCTATCGCAGAACGCGTTTCTGCAGGTAATAATCTTCCTACTTCATAATTCACCCAAAACTTCTTCCATGACGTACTCTCTGCAACTGCCTGGGATCGCGTAAGCCTGCGAGGCACGCCGTGTGCGTCCCGCAGGAGCTCTCCTTGGGCATTTACAGCATACGGCTCGGCGCTGGTCAGATTGACCCCGGTGCCCAGGATCATCAATGCAATTTCCCGATACTCTTGCCGCCGCTTTTTTTCCAGATAGCGGAACACCGACATGATTGTGTCGTTCTGCACGATAATCTTGATCGTCTGCAAGCAGGATATATGCCGGGTATCGAGCTTCTGCCGGCGTGCCTGCTCAACGAGACAGGCACGGAACTCGTCATGAATGCTCTTTCCCTCAGCCTGAACACCGCTGTGCGATTTTGTCATGTTCTGACCGATCGCACCGGTTAACCTGCTCCCGTCCTCAAGCTGCACCGACTGTTGTGGGAATCCCCAGTTGAACAGGATATAAGGAATAGTATCTTCGGCGAGTAATGTCTGCAACCAGGGCAGGACTCTGGAAGCTATTAACGAATACATCTCTGCCAGGGAATGTTTTTTCCCGTCTGCGCATGGTGTACGGATTTTCTGTTCATGTCCTTCATGCAGCAGGCTGCTCGCAATATCAGTGCGTTCGCGTACCCGGCCAGCGGCGATCTCCAGACAGCGGAAATGGGTATACGAGCCACCGATCGAGACAACCATGACTGTGCAATCACGAAAACCGCTGGCATCTCGGGCAGTGGCCGCTTCATCGGGTACTGCGGAGCAGTACAGAGGCGGGCGGTCACCAGAAATCCCGGTAGCTGATCGAATATCAGAAGCAAACCGCTCAACTTCCTGTCGGGCTGTTATAAAATTATTCAGCACCAAATCGCTATTTACTCTTTTCTCCATTTCATCTTACCTATCTACTTTTTGTTCTTCAGTAATTCTCTAAACCAACCATGTAATGTCCTTTTATATTCCATCGCATCATGCAAAACAACATTTTCTGAATCACTACTTGTCAACAATGCATTATATGCCTCATGGACGATTAATTGCCAACGTAATGAATTATCTGGATAAATAGCTAAATATAAACCACGTATCTCTTCTGCTATACGAGTTATTTGACACGCACAATCTAAACTTCTCTCTCTATTAGTGTACGGGATAAATTTCTCTGCCACGATATAATGATAAAACCATTTACCAGCATTAGAAAGCCATTCAATCATAGCAACTCTAAGACATTCCTCATTGGTAGTTTTATCAAGATCTCGGCAGGATACCAGTGACGCACCCCAGGGATACGCATGATATGGTCTGTCAATGTGTCCTTCTGATCCACCAGCATGTAAAAAAAATGAATGATCGCTATATCCGGTTTGAGGCACTGACTCCGCATGAAAATCACTTGCCGATACAGTACTATGACATAATGACGCTTGTCCCCTCAATAACGCAATAAGTTCATCTCGAGCAATCAAAACAGTATCATCTCTACTATCGAAATCGCTCATCGTTGTTTCCAGTTAACTACACCAATAAACTCTACCCTTTTTCATGTCTGCATGCACGTTCATGGCTGCAATCGCGCCCTCGCTCACTGCTGTAACGACCTGCTGGAATTTGTCCGATCCAGTAGTAATATCGCCGGCAGCATATACACCTGGCACATTAGTCCGCTGGCCACTGTCCACCCGAATAAGCTTATCGTCATCAAGATCGATGTTGAGGTCAGCGATGATATCATGATTGGGATATGAGCCGACTTCGATAAACAGCCCATCCAGCGCCAGCAACTCAGAACCGTTATACGGCTTGTCGATCCGAATCTGTTCCAGCTGGCTTGCGCCGAGTGCTTCCACCAAATTGGTACTGTAGACGATGCTAATTTTGGAATTGGCTTCCACGAGCTTGACGTCTGCCGGCTCGGCCCGCAGGGCTTCGCGTCGGTAAATCAGATACACATGTTCCGCGAGGTCAGCCAGATAGAGTGCCGCTTCACAGGCAGTATTGCTGCCGCCTACCACACCGACGACCTTGTCCCGGTAAAATGCTCCATCACAGGTAGCACAATAGCTAATGCCCTTGCCGGCCAGACGCTCCTCGCCGGGGATCTGCAGCTTGCGGCGCTGCAGGCCGTAAGCCAGGATGACTGTTTTCCCTTCATACTGCCCGCCATTGGTGCTGACACGGAATCCACCCGTTTCAAGAGTTTCCAGACGGCTCACCTCCTCCATGTGGATCTGAGAACCAAGCCCTTCTGCGTGTTCAACGAACTTAAGGCCGAGATCCCAGCCGGTGATGCTCCGGAACCCGGGATAATTTTCTACCTTGTGTGAAGTCGTGATCAGACCACCGGTCAGCTGCCCGATGATCACATGATCCATCAAATAGCGTGCGGCATAAACACCAGCACTCAAACCAGCCGGTCCGGCGCCGATAATGATCGTGTCCAACATAATGATGAACTCCTGCTAATGCTAACTGCAAGGATCATACCATATCATTGCAGAAAAAAAGTCCGTCTGCTCAAGCAGACGGACTTCGTTACCCGATAAAAAGAATAATCAGCGTGCTGGTGCTTCTGTATCAGTTTCAGTGGCTGGTGTTTCAGTCGCTGGTTCAGCAGGTGTCTCAGCAGCAGAATTCGCTGCTGTATCTTTGGCTGCTTTGGCCTTGGCTGCTTCCCATTCATCAACAAGGGCGTTGAGTTCTACTGCCCAGGTATGATCGGCATCCAGTGCCCGCAACGCCGTATTCGCCTCGGCGATGGCATCATCGTACAGTTTGTCTTCGCCTAGTGCCTTGGCTGCCAGATAGGCGACGTCGGTCAGATTGGGCTTCAGATAACGGGCTTCGCTTAACAGCGTATAGGCAGGAGTATTGTCATCACCTTTGATGTAATAATTGGCCATACGCAGTCTCCAGGTCACTTCGCTCGGTGTCAGGGTGCTTAACTGCACGCTGACCTGCTTCATGAGGTCATCAAGCGGTTCCTGATCAATTTTATTGATACCATAGTCAGCGAGGGTACCGTATATGCCGAGCAGGACTTCCCAGTTCTCGGAAACCAGTGGACCTTCGGTGGCAGCCAGACGGGCATACCGTACAGCTTCGGCAAAGAAGAGACGTTTGCGCTCAATATCCTGCTGGAGCTGTTCTTCACTTTCCTGATTAACCTCGGCGGCTACGCCCTGGTTATGGAGGATGATGGATACACCCCGCAGGTCATAATCCTTGATTTCTTCCGAGGCAAGTACGTCATTAAGATGCTGTAAAGATGCGGCAACATCGCCCTCATTGCCGGCATTGATCGCTTTGCGCAGGTTGACATCCACAGCATACGTTGCTGCAGCCTTGTACCCGATAAAGACAGCCAGGACGATGGCAGCAGCACCAATGCCCCAGGAAAGGAAATCACGCTGTTTGCCCTGGCCGGACGCCAGCTGCACGGCAAATACCTTCTCACCGGTAACGCCTGAGACATCCGGCTCAAAACCGATATATACTGCCAACGCAAGCAGCACCCAGAAGAGCAGCTGCAGCGGTATAGTCTCATAGGTCAGGATGAGTAGACCAATATATGACAGCAAGCTTACGAACAGACCAAGTACTGCGGGGTCAGAATCCTCCCTCGCGGTATAGCTGGCCAGTGCTTTGATGACGGAAGTGATGATCTTGAAGGACAGGAACACCAGGGCTGCCAGACCAGCCAATCCCATGGTAGTAGCAACGAGGAAGAACTGGTCATAGGGACGATTGTAATTCAGCAGCCAGTCAGTTTTCTGATTGAAGTCATAGGGACGCAAGGCTTTGTAGGCGTAACCGTAGTTACCCTGTCCCACACCGGCAATCATATATTTGCTGATGCTTTCCTTAGCGATCGTGAAAGAACTGCCGAAGCTGAGGGTAATCGGTTTAGCAACGTTAGTCTCAAATATGCCGGCGCCATTCCGGATTGCCGGTATCTTGAAGACCAATACGCTGAGCACAAATACGGCAAGCGGAACAAGAACAAGATTTTTGCTCCCCCCTTTAAGCACCGGATAGGACACAGCCACAGCGATAAGCACGCCGATCGCACCGAGGATCCAGGCCGGCCAGTAATCGACAATTCCGATAACCATGACGCTCGTCAGATAGAGCACGCTGATCAGAGCGGTCAGCATCCAGCGCTTGGTGGAAATCGATCCGATGAGGAAACCTCCGGCAAGCGGCAAGAGCACTGCAAGGAACAAGGCCAGTTGCGGCAAAGTGCCGAACGGGGTGAAGAGCTGGTTCTGGGAAAGCGAGCCAAACGGCAGTGTATATACTTCATAGTATTGCAGCAGGGTGACGATCCCGAGAAACGCGGCAGAAGCAAGGACCATGCCCAGAATGAGCAACCAGTCCCGGCCAGAGCGCATGTGGTTAATCAAGGCATAAAAGACGACGAGCAGGGAGCCGGTAAGTATGAGGCTGTCCTCAAAGTTGGGGAATGTTCCCCAGAGGCTTTGGTCCTGGATCTTGGACATCACATAGGCAATAACCGCTGCTGCACCGAACAGGAGTACAGGCAGATCCATGACTGTCTTTTTCAGCCGGACTTCACCGGTGATAATGATTTTGACTGCCCAGAGCAGGGCGATGAGCAGGGCGCCAAACAGCACCACAGTCACTTTATTGTACCTGACATATTCGACTGTCCAGTCTGCAAATACGAACGGGACGAAGAAAACCAGCAGGGCAGCGATCCAGACGATAGCCGTGCTTAGCCATTGCGCTGCCGCAGCCCAGGGTATACGTGATACGGCTGACTGGGTATGCGCATGCGGCTGCGATCCATCACTCTCATGAGGGGCATTGAGGGACATCCATGACTCCTTTTCTAATCTTTAATTTTCGCTTTGGGTATATGATTAAATGTCTGTTTTATGACAAACGCCGCACGTCTGCGCGTGCTTGGCGCGACGTTAGCATAATGCCACGGTCACGCGGGGAAGTCAAGAGTATATACGCGAAACAAGAACGAATGATACCCGCATAAAAAACATCATGCCAGTTTAATTTTTCGGAAATTCAGCTTGCCCACCTGCACAACCATGCCGTCGGTAATGTTAATCTCGGTGGTGGCGTCTCCGGCAAATTTTTCCCCGTCGATCCGTACTGCTCCCTGCTTGATCAATCGTTTTGCCTCGGCATTGCTATCAGCCAATCCGCACTCTACCAGCAAACTTAACATTTTGCATTTTGCATTTTGCATTTTAAATTTCGGTATATCAGTCGGCAGTTCATGCTTCTGGAACTGGCTGACAAACGCCTGTTCTGCATCTGCCGCAGCCTGCTCTCCCCAGTATATGCGTGTGACTTCCCTGGCCAGGCGCATCTTGGGATCGCGGGGATTAACGGTACCCTGTTCAATTGTCTGCTTAACCGATGCAACCTCATCCAGCGGAATATCTGTGCAGAGCTCCATGTATACCGCGATCAAGTCGTCGCGAATGGACATGAGCTTGCCGTACATCTGGCGGGGTTCGTCATTGAGCGCCACGTAGTTATCATAGCTCTTGCTCATCTTGCGGCCGTCCGAACCCACGAGCAGTTTGCCCATGATGACGAATTTTTCTTTGTTCTTCATCTCTTTCAGAAGCGTCCGGCCGGCCATCATGTTGAACATCTGGTCCGTGCCGCCGAATTCCCCGTCCACATCCATAGCTACGCTGTCATACCCTTGCATGAGCGGGTAGAAAAATTCGTGCAGATAAATCGGCGTACCTTCTTTTAACCGTTTTTGATACATATCGCGTTCAATCATCTGCTGAACGGTAAATTTGGCGGCCAGCTTGATGACATCGTCGAAACGGAGTTTGTCGTTCCACTCCGAATTGAACATGATTTTGGCGGGATTATCTCCCTCGAAATCGAAAATCTTGGTGATCTGTTCTTTATACGTTTCGGCGTTCTCCAGAACCTGCTCAGGAGTCATCTGGGTGCGGGCAGTATCCTTGCCGGTCGGATCACCGATGCGACCGGTAAAATCGCCGATGAGAAAAATGATCTCATGCCCCATGTCCTGCAGAACTTTCATGCGGCGCAGGACGACCGCATGACCGATGTGCAGATCAGGACGCGAAGGATCAGCCCCGAGGTAGAAACGCATGCGCTTGCCGGTAGCCAAGGCCGCACGGAAGGCTTTTTCACTCGGGTAGATGCTGTCTATGCCACGGGAGAAAAAGGAGTCAATGAGCGATTTGTCTGACATCTTCATTCTGTATCTTTCCTAACTAGATTAATATCTAACGGTTGATTGAAGCGAAAAAACACTCCCGTCCTTATTATTACCATAGATCTTGATACGGTCATATTACTCAAAACTGTGGCTAGATTCAAATATGGACCAAAATTGGTAATTATAGTACAATATAACCCATACCTGATGCATATCAAATCGTATTTATAGTGTCACAAAATGTCTAAATGCTAACTATAGGGGAAAATCTATGAATTTTGATCAACCACTACATGATATTGAATATCTAAAGCTGTCATCAGACCCTGAACAACGCTGGAAATTAAACCGAGCGGCAACGATGACAGAAGACATGCCAGCCTGGATTGAGCATCTTCTTGGTTCGATAACCGACAACGGAGTGCCACCAGAAGTCATACGAGATGCTAAAGAAATAGCACATCGTTATTTTACACGATCTCTAGCTGTTATTGATGCAGCATTTCCAGGACGCGTACACGCTATAGAACAAGTAGAAATCGACAAGTATTATCGCTCCCGCGTCGAAGATGCTATCCGCAAAGATCCGAATGCTATCATCATCATCAATGACCGCTATCTCGCGATCGGTATAGAAAACGAATACCCAAACAATGTTTTCAGGTTCAGTATTACACGCTTGAAAAGCAAACGTCTCGGGAATGATACCCGGGAGGGTCTTAGCAACACTATACCACGTCCTGGTGACTTGCCATTCGATGAACAATTCAATGCCATAGAACAAACATTAAATGCATGCGGTCGCTCCTTAAAGAGCCCTGACGCAAACATCTATTTTGCTGATGATGTTACAACTACCGGGAGTACCGAACAGACATTCCTCGACATGGCACGCCGCTGGGGTGCTCAAGTTGATGAATACCAATCTATATATAACTATGTAATACATCATGATGCATTCGATCCTGCTCATCATCGCGATAACGCCGGAGGAGACGTTATCCGTGGCATACCTCCAGTAGCGACAGCAGAACAAAGGGAATACCTGATGATCGGTGGCCGCTGCATATCAGTCGGTGACTGCACTGCCCTGCTCGAAGCTACACAGGAACCATTCGGGTGGGGATTGGATACCCGTGCAGACGGTTTTGTTCACCGGCACAAACTTGATGCTGAGATGCACCGGCTCTTCATTGAATACCTTCAGGAGCTTGCTGGACTGCTAGCCAACCATCATCTTCGTCGATCTGACGGATCAATAATTAATCAGATCACGCTTGCTGATGTCAGGT
>JAKQHK010000079.1 GCA_029573015.1 bacterium | reverse complement strand
CATTGATAGTCTCCAGTGTAGCCGACCCCAACTGCTGGCACGCATCTTGCGCTCTGGTCATGGCATCCTGCATTATTTGTGCTGACGACTGTATCGGCTTTACCCGATCCAAGGTAAGCACCGCCTCTGGCTGGAATTCTTCAGCTGCATGGGGATCCAGCGCTGACAATGCTGACACTCCCGCCAGATACGCCTTCTCTGCCGCGGGCAGTAACACAGTCAACCCATCATCTTTATGCGTCATCATCGCAGTGATGTTGTTCCTGACCGCTTGCGTGACTGCGGTCAGCTGGGCGGCATCCCCAGCCCGCATATGCGCTTGCTTGATTTCATCGCGCAGTTTTCGCAGTCTAACGGCTACCTCGGCCGCTTGTCCCGAAGGAAAATTCAACGCATTTTCAACGTTATATATAGCCGCCTTGAGAACATCGTAGCTTCTTTCTGTATATAATTTAGCATCCATATTTTCAACTGCCAGTGTCTGCTCGGCAGCTGTGCGCTCTGATGTCAACGCGCTGCGCGGTACAGAAAGGCTCTCAACAGCTGATGCCTTGTCTTCCTGCAGGCGCAGATCATACCTATGCAATGCCTGCAGACATGTATCATATACGTAACGTGTCTCACGTGCCGCATCCTGCAGGGCTCGGGCCTGGTCGGGCAAAACCGCCGCCAGCTCGCCGGCAGCGCGCAGTTGATCCGGCAGATCTACCAATATCCCTTCCAGAGCTGTAGCGACCGCGTTACGCGTGTCCACAGCCTCGAGTGTCAGACGTGTCTGTGGTAGTCCAAGTTTGGCCGTCTCCTGCGTAATACGTTCAGAAACCTCGGTCAGCGCCCGGATCACCGCCTCAGGACGGGCAGTGCGCTCCAGTACACCATCCTGCAATGCGACACCGTCCAGATAGATCCTGCCTGCCTGCTTGAGGGACTCGATCTCTTTTCTCTTGGCTTTGACATCATCCCGTACCCGATTCCTGTTAGACTCGGAGTCCCAGAAACTATGCCTGTCACTTCGTGATTGAGCTGATACTCTATGATGTAAACGGTTAATTGCTTCGCACAAAGCCTGCGCCTCAGCATCCGGCAGTTCGTCAAATTGTTTTATTGAAAGTCCAAGGTTCTTTTCAATCAAATCACAGTCTGCTTCCAGTTGCATCAGTCGCTCCGCTGTCTCATCCACTCTCTGCAACGGTTCCACGGTCATATCCATAAGACGGGTTCTCGCTCTATGCAGATCAGCCCCGGCTACCCCGTAGACAGTTTCTTCCGCCGCTTCGATGCGAGTGAGCGGATGCTGGTTAATTGATTTGCTCAACTGGGCCTGTCTTTTGGTCAGTTCCTTCCGGAGCGCCCCGAACTGCTTCCAGCGCGAAGCCGGATCAGTGGAAGGTTCATCAACGTTATAGTCAGTATAAAGTTGATCAATACCAACAGCGATCCTATCATCAGCGATCTGCCCGATGACAACCATGCGCTCGCCGCTCAGGACGCGCAGTGACTTAATCATACCGGTCAACCAGTTGTCATCCTCAGTGAGGATCACCACATTGTTGGCGATATCGAACTGTTCAGTGCTCGCATCAGTTACACCAGCAAGAAAATCACCGTCAGTTTGTATGCGAATAAACAGATTATGCATCCTGGTAAGCTGCTCTGCCACATCCTCCGCTTTACCATCCTTCATGTGTTCTACAGCTTGTATATCCGCGAGCAATGTCTCAATAGTCGCTCCGGGATTGGCAGTCTGTATCAAATCGAGAATAATCTTTTTTAACCCAGCTTTCTCCTCTTTCTGCAGACCATTTTCCACCATCTTGCGAAGCTCGGCTGCCTGGGCACGTAGTTGCTGCTCCCAGACTGTTTGCTGTTCCTTGAGCCCGGATGCTGTCTCTCGTGCTACTCGCAGTTGCTCCTGCAGTTCACTGCGCGTCAGCGACCGCTCGGGCGCATCCTCTGTTTCCAGCGGTGGTGTGTCGCTGTCAGACGCCTGTTCCACCGCTACCGGCTCCTCGAGGGAGCGGCGGTAATCAGCGGCTACGAGATTCCCACCGCCGTAAAGGCTATAACCGAATGACTCCTGCCACAGATTTCTA
>JAKQHK010000061.1 GCA_029573015.1 bacterium | reverse complement strand
CAAACTGCAGACCGGTCAGATCGTCACGGTTAACGGCACGCACGGACTGGTTTACGACGGTGTAATCCAGACCGCCAAAGAAGCTGCAGCTAAACAGGTTGCCGCTCAGGCAACCGTTGCCGTCAGCGCCCCAATCACTGCAACGAAAGTGTATGTCAACCTTGCGGAAAAAGAACTTGCTGCTGATATTGCTGCCCGTCAGGTAGACGGTGTCGGTCTGCTCCGCGCCGAATTCATGATCGCTGATATCGGCGAACATCCGAAAAAAATGATCAAGGAAGGACGCTCCGAGGAATTCATCACCAAGCTTACCGAAGGGCTACGCATGTTTGCCGAGCCCTTCCATCCTCGACCGGTCATCTACCGTGCCACTGACTTCAAGACCAATGAGTATCGCAACCTCAAGGGCGGCGAAGACTATGAAATGCATGAAGATAATCCCATGATCGGCTATCGCGGCTGCTTCCGTTATATTTCCGATCCGGAAGTTTTCAATCTGGAAATCGAGGCCATCAAGCGGGTTCGCGAGGAATTCGATAACCTGCATGTCATGATCCCGTTTGTCCGCACCATCGAGGAGATGGAGGATGTCAAGGAACTCATGGAAAAAGGCGGACTGAAACGCTCCAAGAACTTCAAGCTCTACATGATGGTGGAGGTCCCCTCCACCGTCTTCCTCATCGACAAATTCTGCGATATCGGCATTGACGGTATCTCTATTGGCTCCAATGACCTTACCCAGCTCATCCTCGGGGTAGACCGCGACAGCGAGCTCTGCGCCTCGGAATTCGACGAACGCAATGAAGCGGTGATGATGGCACTCGAGCACCTGATCAAAGAATCAGCCAAAAAAGGCGTCGTCGCCTCCATCTGCGGCCAGGCTCCCTCAGTCTATCCGGAGATAACGGAGAAACTCGTGGAATGGGGCATTAACAGCGTTTCCGTTTCCCCTGACATGATCGACACTACCCGCCGGGTGGTCGCTTCCGTAGAGCGCAAGATGATCCTGAAAAAACTTGCCGTCGTCAACGAGCAGGAAATGGAAGAGCTGGCGATTCTGAAAAAATAGCTCGAATCTGAAAGGTGTCCCTATGCAATACCATGATCATAGATCCTCTGGAAAAATTGATACGGCCGGAGATTCTGCCGAAGTAGTCATTGGAGAGCTGACTCTCACACAAGATGACAAAACACATCTAGAAGCCGTTATTGAACATGGCTGTTCAGCCCTGACTTTAGCGATGGCTAGATCAAGTGAGAATCTTCTCCAATGCGCAGCTGTCTCAACAGTATTGGATCAATCACCTGATACTCCGGCAAATCTGTTGGCATCTGAAGCAAGAACATTGGTCGACGATGCACCTGTTTCAAGACGCGATATACGTGATGTATGGCAGAAGAGCCGAATGAAAAATGGAGGACTGTGGGAGGTTGAGGAATCAGCAGCACAGATGGCATTTAATCTGGGCGATCCCAGGCTTCCGGAATCCGCCATAGCTGTGCTGGTTACCGGCGCAGATGCCGGATTGCAGACCATAATTGCGTCAGAAAACGCTTTTCGGCCAGAAGACCAAAGAATCAAACCAGGTGATATTGCTGTTATCCGGTTGGCACCAATGCGATCCAGTCCCCAGGATCCTCTTCATTTACCGGATACCTTACATGTAATTAGCGTTCGCTCGTATACCCAGGATGTGCGAGCTGCAGTCGATGCTCTATCATCGCATACCGGTGAATAATACATCTTGCACCTGATTCCCATGTAATTGCTCTGGTATATCTGCATTTCAATCGTTTATGCTGGATTGTATCGCAGCTTGACGAACAAGCTCTCGCACGAGTATCTCAATGGGCTCAAACTGACAGACCAACCACCTGGGAACAGATTAAAAATTATGCTGAAGCTTTAATCCCATCAACTGATTCCTGATACCTATCCGACAGACAACAGTTACCCGCTGCTTTGCATCATGCGAAGCAGCTTTTTTGTATCTGGCATACTGAAAAGTACTCACCCGTAAAAAAATACAAAAACACCTCTTTACAAATATGCTCCGCCCGAGTAGTTTGTCTATGTCTGTCAAGAATCATCCCTCTTATCCTGAGGTTAGCATATGCAAAACAAATTCACCAAAATCGTCTGCACCATCGGTCCGGCGAGCGAATCCGAAGAAACCATTAACAAGCTGTACCTCGCCGGCATGAATGTCGCCCGGCTCAATTTTAAACACGGTGACTATGACTGGTTTAAAACGGTCATCAAGCGTATCCGGGCGGTATCCAAAAAACACGGCGAGCCGATAGCCATCCTGCAGGACCTTCAAGGGCCGGACATCAGAACTGGCAAGCTGGTGGACGGCAAACCCGTCATGCTCGAAGCAGAAAAGCCGTTTTTTCTCACCTCCCAGAAAATCATCGGTTCTGTCTCAGGCGTCTCGATCTCCATCTCTAATCTTAACAAGCATTTGGCCGAAGGTGATAAAGTGCTCATCGATGACGGCGCCATCGAACTGATCGTTGAACGTGTTGACCGGGAAACCGCTCACTGCGAAGTCATCAGCGGCGGCAAGCTCGGGGAGCGCAAAGGTATCAACATTCCCGGCAAACGCCCTACCCTCGATCCCTTGAGCAATAAGGATCGGCAGGATATCGCATTTGCTATCGAACAAAAGCTCGACTTCATTGCACTGTCATTCGCCCAGTCTGCTGCCGATGTCCTCGCCCTTCGCCAAGAGCTGGATAATTCCGGTGTGGATATCGCCAAATACATGCAAATCATCAGCAAGATCGAATCGGTCCTCGGACTGAAGAATTTCGATGAGATTCTCAAGGTTTCTGACGGGATCATGATTGCCCGCGGCGACCTCGGCATCGAACTGCCCATCGAGGAAATTCCCAGCATCCAGAAGGAACTTATCCAGAAATGCAACCGTGCCGGCAAGCCGGTCATCACCGCTACCCAGATGCTTGACTCCATGGAAGAGAATCCTCTACCAACCCGGGCGGAAGCATCGGATGTCGCCAATGCCGTGCTCGATAATACCGATGCCCTCATGCTCTCCGGCGAAACCGCTAATGGCAAATACCCAGTCGGCGCCGTGCTCACCATGGCCAAGCTGGTGAAGTTTACCGAGCAAAAGATCAGGGATGGTATTCTGCAGCGCAAAGAAAATTTTGGCGATGTACACAGCACCACCGAGTCAGTGGCTAAACAAGCTTGCGACCTGGCCAAAGAAGTCGGCGCCAAGCTCATTCTCACGTTAACCACTTCCGGCACAACCACCCGTAATGTCTCAAGGTTCCGACCAGGGATCCCGATCAAGGGCGCCTCGCCCTACGGTATGGTCCAGCGGCAATTGCTGCTGGTGCACGGGGTTGCTCCTGACTGCATCCGCGTCCATCCGGATCGGAACTTCAAGGTTATGACTGACGAGGCAGTAGAAATCATGAAGAAAAAAGACCATGTTGTCCCCGGGGATATTATTATTGTAACTGCCGGCATCAAGGGCGCTTATCAAGCAGGCGGCACGAATCTGGTATACGTGCATACAGTTGAGTAGGCTTTTAACTATAGGCTGTAGGCTGTGGGCTATAGGCTATACGCTGTACGCTATCCCCTTCCCCAACCCGACAACTCGCCAACCCGTCAACTCGTTAACCCGTTAATAAATGTAATAATGAATAGTATTGTCATTCATAGCGACGGCGGCGCCCGCGGCAACCCCGGCCCTGCCGGCGCAGGGGCGGTTTTAACAGAACAAGCTACAGGAAAAACCCTGCACGAGATCAGCACGTATCTCGGGGCAACCACAAATAACCAGGCAGAATACCAGGCGCTCATCCTCGCCTTGCAGACTGCCCGTACATACCAGCCTGACCGACTGACCTGCTATCTGGACAGCGAGCTCATCGTCAGGCAGCTCAATGGACGCTACCGCGTGAAGCATCCAGACCTCAAGCCTCTATACCTGAAAGTTGTTTCCCTCGTCGGTACGCTGCCAACGCAATTCATCCATATCCCACGTGAAAAAAATCAGCGAGCAGACGCACTCGCCAATCAAGCCATGGATCGCAGGAGATGAAAAAAATCACGCCCCTCCAAACAGGTATCATCGCCCTGGCTATTGCTCCGATCATCCAAGCAAGTATGGGTATCTGGGCGCGCTACCTTGACAACCATTTTCTACTATTCCAGCAAGTATACCTGCGCATGATCGTGGCATGCATCCTGAGTACCATCGTATTCCACCGGCAGATATCCTGGAAAAACATCCGGGAAAGCCCGCGACGCGACAAAGCCTTGATCCTATTCCGTGCCTCAGCCTCCTATCTTATCGGCATACCGCTGTTTACACTGGCAGTCAATCTTGCCAAATTAAGCAACATTGCTTTTATCGATGCCCTGCCCATGACTGCGCTCCTCGGCATCATCATTTTGCGCGAACGTCTGACCCTGCGGCATGTCGGATTCCTTGTCACCGCCTTTCTTGGAGTACTGCTCATATCACTCAAGGATCCTCTGGATCTCACCAGCTGGGGCTTGGGAGAATTGCTCGAACTCATTTCGCTCGTATTCTTTGGACTGGGATACATCAGCCGCAAATGGCTCAGTCCCCGGCTAAACAACTACGAGCTCACCGCGGCTGGTTTTCTGACCGGCATTCCACTTGTGTTTACCGCCTCGCTGCTGGCTGGGGAAGGGCTGCCCTCGGTCAGCTGGAGCATGCCGATCGTCGGCATCATCCTCATCGCTGGAGCGTGTAATGTCGCCATAACCTTTCTCTCCAATGTCGGGTTCCAGCATGTGCCCGCAGTCCTCGGCAGTACTCTTCTCAACACCCTGCCGCTCTATGCGCTCATCTACAGCTACCTGCTCTATACCGAGATTCCCAATACGCGGGAACTGACCGGCGGCATGATCATCCTGATAAGCGCGTACGGCATGACCCGTCTGGTCAATAAAAAATAAACATGCTACACTCATTTTGCTTAGGGAAGCAGGCAGTCGCCCGGTCATCCGACTGGGAGGAAAGTCCGAGCTCCACAGAGCAAGGGAAGCAGCTAACCGCTGCCGCCCTGTACCAGGCGCGCAAGCGTTTCGGTACAGGGTAGGGAAAGTGCCACAGAAACATACCGCTCTGAACGAAACCGCAAGGTGGAGTCCCAGAGTAAGGGTGAAATAGCGGGGTAAGAGCCCACTATCCTGCGTGCAAGCAAAGGATGGGTAAACCCTTCCCGGAGCAAGTTCCGGTGGGCAGTCATGGTCAACAACTCCTGCTCGGAGGATCATGCCTGTTCGGAACGCTGGAGCCCGCGCGCAAGCCAGGGCGTAGATAGATGATTGCCATCCGCCGGAGTCCACCGACGCTTTATGCGAAGGCGGACGAAGGCGGAACAGAACTCGGCTTATCGCTTCTCTAAGCATATCTTCTGCAGCATCAACAGGCAGCTTCATCACTATGACCACAAAAAAATTCAATACCCTGTTTCATTATGTTTACATCATCTGTGATTATGGTGCTGTCCTCGGATCATTCATCATCGCCTATGTAATCAGACGTACGGCTGACGTAGCCACCAGTCTCGATCTCGTGGAAGTGCCGGTCCTCAATTTTGCTTTCCGGGATTTTATCCGTATCGCGCCCTGGATCAGCTTGCTCTGGATTGGATTGTTTGTCAGCACGCGCCACTATGTCCGTATAGAAAAAAGACGCTTCACCCAGGAACTCTATAATATTTTCCAGGGAGCCTCGCTCGGCGTCCTCGGGCTGATGGTTATGGGCTTTTTCATGGGACATCAGCTGTTCTCCCGTCTAATCACGGTCTACGCCTGGGCGATCAGCATCCCGGCTTTGCTCCTCAGCCGTACACTCGTTCACGCAGTCCAAAGGTCTTTCTGGAAAAAAGGTATTGGTACCAAAAAAGTCCTTGTCTGCGGGCTGGGACGCATGGGACGCCAGCTACTCGAAGGTATCCGCCAGCACGGCTGGCCCGGCAACCAGATCGTCGGGGTGCTGGATGAAAAATATCATCCCAAACAGGGGTTCATGTTTTTCAACAAGAACAAAACCGGTCCAATCATCGAACATGACCCGCATCAAGCCGCCGGATTTCCGGTGCTCGGCCGGCCGGCTGATCTGGTCGACATACTCACGCAACATACTGTAGATGATGTCATCATCGGTCTTGGCGAATTTTCAGACCAGGAGGCACTGTCGATCATGCAGACCTGCCGGGATCGCGGCATCCTGTTTTCCTTCATACCTGACATCCTCGGCTTTGCCTCAAGCTTCAAAGTCCATACCACCATCAACGGCATCCCCCTGCTCAGTTCCAAGAAAAACCGGGTCAAAGGACCGGGAGCCCTGATCAAACGCGGTATCGATGCGGCCGTGGCGCTGGGCTCGCTTATCGTGCTCAGCCCGTTACTGCTCCTCCTGGCACTCGGCGTCAAGCTCAGCTCGCCTGGTCCGGTCATCTTTGGACAGGATCGCATTGGTGCCGGCAGCAAACCGTTTAAAATCTACAAATTCCGTTCCATGCGCCATGGCAGTTCCGGACAGGGGAAAAACAACTGGACTGTTGAGGATGATACGCGTCGCACCCGCTTCGGTTCATTCATGCGCAGGACCAATCTCGACGAGCTGCCCCAGCTGTGGAATATTCTCAAAGGAGATATGAGCCTGATTGGTCCGCGGCCGGAACAGCCGCAGTTTGTGGAACAGCTGACCAAGGAAGTATCGCGCTACCAGGAACGCCATCAGATCCGTCCGGGTCTGACCGGCTGGGCGCAGGTGAACGGCTGGCGCGGCAACACCTCCATACCGGAACGGGTACAGTATGACCTGTTTTACCTGGAAAACTGGTCCCTGCTTTTTGATCTGAAAATAATCCTGTATACTTTCTTCAGTTTTTTCCACGGCAGAGGGGCGTACTAGAAGAGCAGAATATAGAATATAGAATTAAGAATTAAGAATTTATAATTTTCAATTTTCGAATTACCAAATATGAACATCGCTATCGTCCATGACTGGCTGACGAATTTCGGAGGTTCGGAACGCTGTGTAGAATCATTCCTAGACCTCTATCCCGACGCGCCCTTGTATACCACGATCTGGGATCAAAAAGAGGTGCGACAGTTTGCTGACGCACAGATCATCACGTCTTTCCTGCAAAAATTTCCCGGTAGCAAAAAGCATCACGCTTTTTATCTCAATCTCATGCCCATGGCATTTGAACGGTTCGACTTCTCAGACTACGATGTCGTGCTCAGCTCTTCGCACGCCTGCTCCAAAGGCATCATCACCCTGCCGGAGACGGTTCATATCTGCTATTGCTATACACCCACCCGTTATCTCTGGGACTTCTGGCATAATTACATCAATAACCCGTCCTATTTCGGCATCTTCAACTTTCTCGTCCGCCTGCTCGCCCCCTTTGCTGCTACCTATTTGCGGACCTGGGATCGGGCTGCAGCCGAACGCGTCGATTATTTCATCGCCATATCTGAATTTGTTGCCCAACGCATAAAAAAATACTACCGCAGAGACTCGGCAGTCATTTACCCGCCCGTTGATGTGGATGCTTTCCAGATCAGCGCTACGCATGATGATTATTTTCTCTTCATCTCACGCCTTGTGCCGTACAAGAAGGCGGATCTCGTCATCGAAGCTTTCAATGAGCTGAATCTCCCGCTGAAAATCGCCGGCGACGGACCGGAGTACAGCAAACTCAAACGACTGGCCAAAAAAAACAATATCGAATTCCTCGGCAAGATCAGCGAGAAAGATAAAAGCGATCTGATGTCCCGCTGCCAGGCATTTATTTTCCCGCCGGAGGAGGACTTCGGTATTGCCCCGGTAGAAGCCATGGCTGCCGGCCGTCCGGTCATCGCCCTCGGCAAAGGTGGAGCGCTAGAAACCGTCGTCAAGGACGTGACAGGTGTCTTTTTCGCCGAACAAAACGCTGAGCTCCTCCGCGAAACTGTCCGCACTTTCCGACCCGACGTCTATGATCCAAAAGTAATCAGAACGCATGCCCAGAAATTTTCCCGCGAGGCGTTCAAGCATAACATCTCCGCATTCATCCATGCCAAAACAGCCGAAAAGAAAACGGCTCCGCATGCATATCATAATCGTTAAGGAAGGCCTCCCATGGACATCCGCATGTATCTCAAAGTTCTCTACCGGCACCGGATCATTGTACTGTTTATCATGGTAACCACTCTTGCCGCCGCCGCATACTGGATCACCCGCAAGCCAGTCACGTATTCAGCCAATCTGTCCGTGATCGTCAATTACCATGAAGATGATGCGGAACGAACTGGAGAGTATTTCGGCTATAATAACTATTACGGCAACCTCATTGCCCAGTCTTTCAATGAATCCATGGCCGGACTGCTCAAAAACTCTGGCTTGGTGGAATCAGTTTTTACCCGCGCCGGCATCGCGGATGACTATGCCCAGCTGGCTTCCCCGAGCAAGTATTTTAAACCCATCCCCAAATCCCGTCATGTCACGGAAATACGCTTTTCAGATACCAACCAGGATAACCTGAACATCCTCGCGGCCGCCCTGATCGAAGTGCTGGATGAGAAGGCGATCTCCTTTGTGGAGACCGAAGCCGAAGGCAAACTGTCCCTCGGCATCGAGGGACCGGTATTCCAGGAAAATACGCCGCCCATCGCCATCTATCTGGCGATCATCGCGATCATCGCCCTAGGTATCGGTTTCGGCTGTGCCTTCTTCGTCTATTATCTCAGGGATGAAATTATCTGCCCGGATGAAGTCGCTTCCCTGCTCGCTGCCCCGGTGGTTTCTGTCGCGACCGCACGGAATCTGACCGAGACCAACGCCTTCGATGAAAACAGTCCGGTACTCATCCCCTTGCGCGAGCACCTTATCGCCCAGCATCCCCAGCACAAGCATCCCACCCGGATCGGCATCATCGGCTACCGGCTTTCCGGAACCGAAAAAATCGTCTCGCTCCTGTCTCTGAGCCTCAACCAGAAGCAGCCTACTGAAACGCTTGACTTAAGCCATGAATCTGAAGCGCAATCTCTCACGAACGTGGAACAGGCAGCGCGGGATAAAGCCACCTTCATCATCTGTCACCTGCCTGCCTTCCAGTCCGCGCTCTTCAGTCACCAGCTGCTCGCTGCCATGCAGGGCGTAGTGGTGGTCGTCGATCTCGCCCGGTCCAACCGGCGGCAACTGCGTACTGCCGCAGGTCAGCTAGCGCTCATCTCCGCGCCCAAGCTCGTGCTGGTCATTGAATAACACAGAAATCAGATGTTAGGGGGCAGGGCTTAGAGCCTGTTCATGATCTTTTCAGTAAAATACGTATGAAGACTATCTGAATCATCGCAATACTTGAAAGTAACAGGCGTTCGCAGTTCTTCCATAGTCTTCGGCACTTTTCCAACCAAGCAAACGATCTCTCCACAA
>JAKQHK010000057.1 GCA_029573015.1 bacterium | reverse complement strand
CAGAACAGAATCCCGCCGCCCCAACCGCAGCAAACGCGGATGTGCCCCTGCCAAAACCGGAGCTGGCTCCTCCGGATAAGGTACAACCGGTCAAACCTGTGGCTCCCAGTCCGGACCTCAATGCATTCAAGGCCCAATGGGAACAGCTGCTCAAACCGCCTCAGGAAAAAAAAGTGGCTACCTCCACGCCTGCCCCGGCAACAGCTCCGGGAGCTGTGCCTGCCTCAGTCTCTACTGCCAAACCTCTCGCCGGTCTCGGTAGTGACAAACCGGGTACAAGTAAATTGCCGCCTTTACCGCCTCTGCCACCTCTCCCGCCCCTGCCGCCTCTTCCGGGCGCCGGTGGGCAGGGAGGCGCAAACAAGCCTTCTCCGGAAGAAAAAAAGAAACTGGATGAAGAGCGCCGCAAAAAAAGGGAGGAATCACTAGTTCTCCGGGAGAAGCAAAAAGAAAAAGATGATGCAGAAATCGCCAAAATTCTCTCCAGTCTGCGTACTCATGCAAAAGACAGTGCCCAGACCCGTCCTTCTGATGAAATCCATGATACAGCGCCCCTCTACACCGCCCAGCAGGAACAACGGCAAAATCGAAAAGAATTGAACGACCTGCGGCGCCAGCTGAAACACCAGACTGCCAAAGGTGACTGGCAAAACGCCAACGAAATCATCAAACTCATCAAACAAAAAGAAAGCGAACTATCATGAGCGGTCAAGGATTTCCCCCATCCGATTCTTCGGGATCTGATGCCTATTTTGGACTACCCAGCCACATCGCCCTGTTGCTCGCGATCATATCCATTATCGCTGTCCTGATCACCGGAAGCGTAGCCGGTCTGCCCGATTCGGTGACAAACGCGGTGAGTTTTGACATCCAGCTGGTATTCCAGATCGTCACGTTAAGTCTGGCAGGGCTTGCTGCAACAAGTTTGATCGGCTATTTCCTGATCCTGTTTCTGACCGTCAGGCTGCGTAAATTATTCCGCGAACGGCGCAGCCTTAAAAGTGTTGTGCTGTTCATCCAGGTGCCTAAAGAGCATGAGATACTGGCTGATGCTTCCGAAGCAGTATTCAATAGTCTGTTTAGCGTTATTAATGCGCTGACGGTCTTCGACCGTATTAAACGCTTTTTCATGGGGCAGGAGCAATTCAGCTTTGAAATTATCTCCAGCGAGGGCGAAATAAATTTCTACGCGTATGCCACGGAAAATATGGCTGAAATACTTGAACGCCAGATTTACTCCCAGTACCCGGATGCAGATATCCACCGTGTCCAGGATTACAATATTTTTTCTCCGGGATGCAAAGCTGTTTTCTGCGAACTGACCCAGGGCAAAGATCCGGCCTACCCCATCCGCAGTTACCGTGATCTGGCCAAGGAAGCCGGCACCCAGCAGCTCAAGGAAATTACGATCGATACGCTCAGCGCCCTGACGAATTCCATGGCCAAACTGGAGGAAGGTGAATCGGCAGCTGTACAGTTGCTGTTCCGTCCCACCGGAAACAAGTGGCAGAAACGGGGACAGCAGATCATAAAAAATTTATATGAAAAAACTACGCCTTCGGATAAAAAGCCGGCAGCCCAGCTGACGTCCGGAGAACAGGAACAGATTCGCAGCATCGAGAATACGATATCCAAAGCCGGCTTTGAATCAATTATCAGAATTATAACCACCTCCAGCTCTGAAGTACGGGCAAATTTAAACCTCTCGCATCTGCTCGCAGCATTTGAACAGTTCACCAATGTTGAAGGAAACCGACTGAATAAAAAAAGAAGAATCAGCCGCAAGCATTTTTTTACAAATTTTATATTCCGGTACTTTCCGCTTCTCAACTACAAACCAAAAAAATGGCTTTTTCTCTTTAACCCATTGCTCAACCGCTTGTGCGGAGAAAGCATGATCTTCAATGCAGAAGAGCTGGCCAGCCTGTACCATTTACCCAATAAAATCATTGGTACGCCCCAGATCAACTGGCTGAAAGCAAAAAGGGCTCCGGCTCCCAATGAAGTACCCGGTATCCTCAAAAAAAGCGACGGGCGTATCTCGGAAGTCAAAGAAGATGTTATCAGCCCGGACCGGGTACTCCTGGGATACAACCTGTACCGCGGCATTCGCAAGGAAGTATGCATCAAGGCCGAAGACCGCCGGCGACATATTTACAGCATCGGACGTACAGGTATGGGAAAATCCATCTTCATGGAAAACCAGATTTACCAGGATATTGTCAACGGGCACGGCGTCTGTGTCGTCGACCCGCACGGTGACCTGGCACGTAAATGCCTGTCGCTTGTCCCACCCTGGCGGGCGGAAGATGTCGTGTACTTTGATCCTTCGGATATAGAACGACCCATGGGTTTAAACATGCTGGAATTCAGCAACCCGGACGAGATGGACTTTGCTGTCGGAGAAATGATTGCCATCCTCTACAAGCTGTTTGGCGAACAGGGATTTATCGGACCGCGTTTCGAGCATATTGTCCGCAACTCCCTGCTGGCCATCATGAAACACCCAGAGGGTGGAACCCTCGTAGAAATGATGCGCATCCTTACGGATGACGATTATCGTGATGAATGTCTTGAACATGTGACTAATCCCCTAGTCCGCGCCTTCTGGCAGGAAGAAATGGCCCAGCAGGTACAATTTCATAAATCGGAAATGCTCGGACCGGTACTGTCAAAATTCGGTCGTTTTGTTTCCAATGACATGATGCGCAATATCATCGGGCAGACAAAATCTTCCTTCAATATTAGAAAAATAATGGACGAGGAAAAAATCCTCCTGATCAATCTGGCAAAAGGAAAAGTCGGCGACATTAATTGCAATCTGCTCGGTATGATCTTTGTCGCCAAAATCCTCATGGGAGCGCTTTCGCGCACCGATATACCGGAAAATGAACGCAAGGATTTTTATCTCTATGTCGATGAATTCCAGAACTTCGCCACCGACAGCTTTGCGACCATCCTGTCGGAAGCTAGAAAATACAAGCTCAACCTCAATGTCACCCACCAGTATGTCGGACAATTGAAGGAGGAAATCCAGAAAGCCGTATTCGGCAACGTCGGCACGTTCATCACCTTCCGTATCGGCGCACCTGATGCGGAACTCATCGGTAAGGAAGTCAAACCGACTTTTGAAGAATCAGATCTGCTCAATCTGCAGAAATACACTGCCTACGTCAAACTGCTTGTGGACGGGCTGGCAACCAAACCATTCAGCATGCATACCTATCCCCCGGTTAAAGTCCCTGATTCCAAGATAACCGAACAAATCCAGCAACTCTGCCGACTGAAATTCGGTCGTCCGCGCAAGGACGTGGAAGAAGAAGTCCAGCACCGCGGCCGGTTTGACATGATGCTCTGACCTAGTGGATAACCAGGCGCATATGACCGATGTCCCTGGTATACTCGGCACTCTGGGTGTGACTAACAATACTCTGAATAAATCCAAGCATCGCGAGTGAAAGCCAGAGGGAGCTGCCACCGTAGCTGATAAACGGCAGTGGCACCCCTGTTACCGGCATGATTGAAATGTTCATGCCAATATTGATGAATATCTGCGCCAGGAAAACAGAAAAGAATCCAATGCTTAGGTAGCGTCCAAAATTGTCCTGCGCTGCAGCGGCTGCCCGCAGGATACGCAGTAATAGAAGCGCAAAAAGAACCAGAAGAATACTGGCTCCGATAATACCCAATTCTTCGGCAACAACGCTGAATATAAAATCAGTGTGCCGTACCGGTAAAAATTTAAACCGGCTTTGGGTGCCCTGGCCGAGTCCAACTCCAAGAATTCCTCCGGCACCAACAGCGATTTTAGCCTGAATTGCATTATACCCGGATCCGCGTGGGTCTGAAGCCGGATCAATGAAGGAGATCAATCTCTGTTTCTGATAATCTTTCAAAAAAGGCCAGGCCAGTGGAATCATGGCCAAAAGACTGCTGATACTGTAAAACAGATAACGGATATCGACACCGATACCGACCATCATGCCCAGCCAAAGGGCAATAAATATCATGGCTGTTCCCAGGTCGGGTTGAATAAGTATCAGACCGATAGGCACCAGCAATATGAGCAGAGTGTCGAACATGAAATGAAATGAACTGGCATAGCGCGAACGACCGGCAAGTACACTGCTTAAAACAATAACCATCGTCAGTTTGGCAATCTCTGCCGGTTGCAGGTGCACGATACCGAAATCAAACCAGCGCGCGACTTCTTTTCCCTGGCTGCCGATTAGGAGAACCATGAAGAGCAGTAGCGTAGACAAGACAAATAACGGTTTGGCGAGGGGTTGTAGAATTCTGTAATTTATACCCGACAGGAAAAAATACAGAAATAACCCGAGCAACAAATACATGACCTGCAGACGGAACGCACCCCTACCTTCTACAGCCGACTGCGCATTGAGCGTAGTGCTGAAAATCATCACCAAACCAAAAACTGCCAGCATGATCATCACGCCAAACAAGACCCAATCATGTTTCCGCAGGTTTAAGTCAAACATGACCGCACCTCTCTATGAACAGCAACATACACTCACTTTTTCAAACGACTGGCAAATTCCTCTGCAAATGCCCGATATGCCTGAGCTCCCATGGAATCCGGCGCATATTCAAAAACCGATTGCCCGAAGCCCGGCGCTTCTGCAAGACGGACGTTTCGGGGGATGATCGTATCAAAAATCCTGTGCCCGAAAAAACTGCGCACTTCCTCTACAACTTCGCGTGCCAGATTGGTTCGACCGTCATACATGGTCAGGACTGCACCCTCCACTTCCAATGCGGGATTCAGGCTCTCCCGTACGAGCGTTACTGTCTGCATAAGCTGCCCTAATCCTTCCAAAGCATAGTATTCGCACTGTACCGGGACAAGGATGCCGTGGACCGCAGTAAACGCATTAATAGTCAGAATACCCAGGGAAGGAGGACAGTCAACAAAAATCGCATCATAAAAAGGCTCGATCTCCTGCATTGCTTCCCTCAGTAGGAATTCCCGTCCTTCCAGACTGATCATCTCGATTTCCGCTCCGGCGAGATCCAGGCTGGCCGGGGCAATATCCAGAAGCTCCTGACCGGTTTTGACGATTACCTCTTTGAGGTTTTTCCCCTCGACCAGAACATTATACATGCTCTGCTGCAACTGGCTCCGGTCGATAGCCAGCCCCGAAGACGCATTGCCCTGAGGATCAAGGTCCATGAGCAGCACGCGATACCCAAGTCGAGCGAGAAAATATGCCAGATTGATTGCGGTAGTTGTCTTGCCGACTCCACCTTTCTGATTAGCGATGGCGAATGTATGCATATGCAATACCCTGCTGTTTTTTTAGGTCCGCGGGATGCTGAAATAAAATTTACTACCCACATGCGGTTCTGAATCGACCCTGATCGAGCCGCCGTGTGCTTCGATGATCAAACGTGTGATGAACAGACCGAGTCCGACACCCTCCTGATCAAATGACCCCATAACCGATCCGATTCGGGAAAATTTCTGGAACAGATGCGGAATGTCACTTTGGGGAATACCTATCCCCGAATCCTGTACCATAACTACGATCCCCTGCTCCCGGCCTTCCACCACAACTTTTATAAACCCTTTTTCCGTATACTTTACCGCATTGGATAAAATATTGTAGAACACTTCCCGCAGTCGATTCTCATCATAAGATACTTCCTGCAAATTGATCCCTGACATCTCGGTAATGATTTTTATACCTTTCTCCTGCGCTGTAGATTCAAACTGATCGACAGAAGATTTAACCAACAGACTGAAGTTTCCCATCGTGCGATGGATCTTGATCTTGCCCTCTTCCATGGATGTCGCCAGCAGCAGATTCTCAACCAGTGTTTCTATCTTCCTGATTCCGGCATCCAGCCGCTGCACCACCTGTTTCTGGGTATCATTCAACTCACCGGCAGCGCCCTGCTGAAAGAAATCAATATAGCCCTTAATCCCGGAGAGCGGTGTACGGAGATGATGGGATGCTAACGAAATAAATTCACTTTTCTGCCGGTCAAGCTCGAGAACCCGTTCCATTTCTGATTGTTCATCCTTGAGACCGGATATAAGATATTCGAGCCAATACGCAATAAACATAAAACCGGCAAGCTGTACCGGTATTACCGGCCAGCGTCGCAACATGACAGTTCCACCCGGCATGACCAGGGAGATGACCAGCAGCGCTGCATACAGGATAAGCAAGCACTTGACTGCCCGGCGCTGAGTTTGCGGCTGGATAGCTGCAAGCAGTGTCGGATACAGCAGGGCGATAATGTAAATCGATCCTGTACCACCGGTGCTAGCGATCGCGAGCACAATCGCCAAACTGGCCAGCCAGAACCGCAACGGGAAAAGAAGTTTGGGATCATACGGTCCGGTGGTGACAAACTGCTTATAGAGCACCGTGCTCGCTGCTATACAGACAGCCGCCAGCACAAGAGAAATCCTGCCCCAGTTCGTGAGTGAATCAACAAGCGCTGCCATAAACAGGCAGACTGCAAGTAATAATCCGATCCGATCGATCGTCTCTGGTATTGATCCCTGTCTGGTATCGTGTTCTGCCATGCGAGTCCTTGCCGTTAGAGAGATACTTTGCCATGATCACCAAGTAATAGCGTCATCTTAGATGCATCGGACGATCCGTTGCCGATTATGGCAACATTCTGGCCGATCAGACTGTCGGTGATTGTCCGACCGGAAGCCACAATGCTCGTATTGCCCAGAATGATGGAATTAGTGACAGACGCCTGTTCCACACTGCTGTTATCCCCGATAGTCACATACGGACCAATACACGCCTGATGCATCTTGCAGCCATCACCGATGATCACCGGTCCGATAATCCTTGTTTCACTTACTTCTGCCTGCTTTCCGATAATCACCTTACCGCTCAGCTCATTTCCTTTACCCGGATCTTCAGCTGCTTCCGTCTCGATCATCTCGAGCAGCAACCGGCTCGCTTCCAAAAGATCCTCCGGTTTGCCCGTATCTTTCCACCAGCCGGTTATTTCAGAATATGTTACCCGGTGACCGTTATCAATCAGCCACTGGTTTGCGGGCGGTATATCCATTTCAGCTATAGTGCGCGGCGGTTTGGGAGGCGTCGGTTTGACATGCCGGATCGCTTCGAAGATAGTTGATCTGTATAACTGAATGCCAGTAATAGCAAGGTCGCTGATAAACTCGCTGGGTTTTTCTACCGTACGGATGACCTGCTTACCATCGGTAACCGCTACCCCGTACTGGCTTGGTTCGGTGACTTTCACCACGCAGAGATGACAGTCTGACTCCTGCTTCAGAAACTCGTCGATATATGGCTGCAGGCTGCCTGCCAGAACATTATCGCCGTAATAAAAAATAAACGGTTCCGTACCGATATGGGACTCAGCCAAAAGAAGCACATGACCGAGTCCGCGCGGCTCATCCTGTTCGATATAGGTTATAGTTATGCCCCAGTCGCTCCCTGTTCCCAGCACCTGACGTATTTCCGTATCACCAGCATTAATATTGATTATAACGTCAGTGATGCCCGCAGCGCGTACTTTTTCAATCGCATGGATGATCAAGGGTTTATTGCAAATCGGGACGAGATGCTTGTTGAGCGTATGGGTTAACGGCCGCAACCGTGTTCCGCGTCCGCCAGCGGTAATCAGCGCTTTCATGCCTACACCTCATCCGGTTCCAGCAGACCGTACTCACCATCTGCGCGGCGGTATACGACATTAACCCGTTGAGTCGCTTGATTTAGAAACATATAAAAATCATGATCCAGCAACTCCATCTGTTCGATAGCATCGCTCAGGTACATTGGTTTTACACGCACCCGCTTGCTCTTGCGCAGGCTACGTTCCTCCCCGAACACCGACAGATCCTTCACTCCCACAATTCCGGTCTTGTCTTTCATCTTGTCCTTGAAACGCCGTACCTGACGGGTAAGCTTCTCATAGGCCAAATCCAGGGAAGCATCCGGTGATACTGCCTGTTCCTCGGCACGCAGGAATATCGTCCCTCCGGTCAGCGTCAGCTGAACAACAAAGGATTCTTCCTTGTTGCTGTGATGAAGCTTGCGTACCATAACTTCACCTTCAAATCCTTTTGCCGGAAGCATAGCTTCGAGCTTGTCCAGCTTGTCCTGCACATCCGCTTCAAAATCATCCCAGAGTTCAATACCTTTGGATTTGAATATGAGTTTCATGAATTCACCTCTTAGTAATTAAATCCTTGCCCATGAATGCCTGCAACGCTTCCGGAATACGGATGCTACCGTCTGCCTGCTGATAATTTTCGCTCAGCGCAATTAATGCCCGGCTGATAGCGATGGCCGTACCATTAAGGGTATGCACATACTCGGATTGATTCTCACCGGTCCGGTATTTGATATTGAGCCGGCGGGCCTGATAATCCGTACAGTTGGAGCAGCTCGTCACTTCCCCGTATTCCCCCTCACCCCTGCCCGGCATCCACGCTTCAAGGTCGTACTTGCGGTAGGCCACGCCACCCATATCTCCGTCACAGATGTCCATCACTCGGTACGGGATCTTCAATCCCTGCCAGATCTTCTCCTCTAGACTTACCATGTATTCATGCATGGATTCGGAATCCTCCGGTCTGGTAAATGCGAACATCTCCACCTTGTCAAAATGATGCACGCGGTAAAGCCCTTTGGAAAAACGGCCATAATTTCCCGCCTCGGTGCGATAACACTCGGAGAGGCCAACAAACTTCAATGGCAACGCATCTGCTTCAAGTAATTCGTCAGCCAGATAGCCGCCGATGGAAATTTCCGACGTGGCGATGAGGGAAAGGTCTGTGTCAGCGACAGAATAAATCTGCGTCTCCTGTCCCCGGGGATTATACCCCGTACCGTCAAGAATACTCTGACGGGCCAAAACCGGCACCTTGACCGGGACAAACCCTTCTGAACCGAGGATATCCAGCGCATAGGTGATCAGGGCTAATTCCAGTTTGACGAAATCATTTTTTATGAAATAAAATTTGGAACCGGCGACTTTGGCAGCCCGATCAAAATCAAGCGTATCGAGCTGCTCACCCAGTTCGACATGATCCTTTGGGGTAAAAGAAAACACCGGGATATCCCCCCATTTTCTCACCTCGACATTATCAGCATCGCTCTTGCCCGAGGGTACCTGGTCAGACAAACGATTCGGGACTTTTCGCTGCAGCTCCCGCACAGCTGATTCAGCCGCAGCCAGGTCCGGCAGAATCAGCTGTGCGGGAGCTGCAG
>JAKQHK010000048.1 GCA_029573015.1 bacterium | reverse complement strand
AGCCTGACGGTCGGTGCCGGCATCGATGAGACCGGCGATACGGGCATCCGGACAAGTTAGCCCCATAAGCTGAAACGCCCGGTACAGAGACAGCAGGCGAAGTTCTGGATCAACAAATTTTTCCCAGCGGGCTGACCCTTCGGTCCGATGAGCCAGAGCGGTTGACGCTTTGCGTATACAGACCGGATCAAAATGCGCGGCCTCCAGAATCAGATCAGTCGTATCATCCGCGATCTCGCTGTTCGCGCCTCCCATAATCCCCGCCAGCGCTACTCCCTTTTCCGAATCAGCGATCAGGAGCATGCTGTGGGACAGGTCGCGTTTCTGTCCATCAAGCGTTACGATGGATTCGCCCTGTTTCGCCCGCCGCACGATGATCGTATCGTTTTGGATAAACCGGCGGTCGAACGCGTGCTGAGGCTCCCCGACCTCGAGCATGACGTAATTGGTAACGTCAACGATGTTGTTGATCGCCCGTACCCCAACGTTTTCCAGACGCCAGCGCATCCAGAGCGGTGACTGCGTTACTGCAAGATTCGAAACGACAAGTGCCGAATACCACGGGCAGAGTTCCGGAGCTCGCAGCTCAATCGTGACGCCGCTATCCTGCTTCTTGGCCTGTTTTACCCAGTCCGTCAGTTCATCGGTGAAGTCAGCAGGCAGATATCCCTTGCGGGATCCGCTCCGGAAGGGCAAACGCACTTTTTTGCCAGTACAGGCAGCAACTTCCCGCGCTATCCCGAGTACAGAGAGACAATCCCCGCGATTAGGCGTGATCTCCAGATCAAATATAGTGTCGTGCAAAGCAAGCGCTTCAGCAAACGAAGTGCCCGGAACAGCATCAGTGTCAAGAATGACAATCCCTTCATAGTGTTGCTGTCCAAGTCCCAACTCCCGTTCCGAGCACACCATGCCCTCGCTTTTCACTCCCCTGATCGTCGCCGGAGTCAGTTCTATCCGCTCTTTCTGCTGTGCGTCCATAAACAACCGGGCACCTGGCCGCGCAAAGGCTATCTTGGCACCGACCAGCAGATTTGGAGCCCCGCAGACGACCTGCATTGTGGTTTGCGGTCCGAGACGCACTGTTGGCAGCCGAAGCTTGTCAGCATTGGGATGGGGATCGATTGCGATGATCTCACCCACCACCACCCCATCGAATTCGCTCCCGACCTGTCTGATGCTTTTTACCTCGGTACCGGACATGGTCAGGGCGTCAGCAAGTTCCTCTACGGACAATCCATGGGGTATGAATTCATTAAGCCAGTTCAACGAAAGTAACATGGTATCCTTGTATCACTAATTACTATCTAAAGAGCACTAATAATTACGATTCCAGCGCCACACCCATGCGCACAAAGCTCTTCAAATCCCATTCCTCCGCAACTATCTGCTGATTGCGAATAAAAACGATCTCCGGCTTGTGGGCATGTTCATCTTTAAGCTCAAGCTCCACTGCGACATATTGCGCGATGCGCAACTGTATGGGTACGAGCTTCATGGCGCAGATTACCGCCCGGTCGTTGCCAGCTGCACCGGCATGCGCCACACCTCGCAGGGTTCCCCAGACAAGCACATGACCGGCTGCAACGATTTCTGCTCCTGGCTGTACATCTCCCAGCAGCACAACATGACCGTTATACTCGATACGCTGCCCAGAACGCAGCGTACGCGTGACCAGCAAGGCATTGGCTTTGGCCTGTTTGCCTTTGAACGTATCAGGAAGATCCTGATAGAGTACCCCGTATTTTTCGCATAACTCCCGGATTTGTTTCTGCTGGCGGACGTTGAGCTTGGTATGGTTGTAACCGATGTGGGCTACTGACTGGCTGAAAAAGAGGGGTGCTTTTTTAAATTCACGGGCCAGGGCGAGTTTGACCTTGGCAAACGGCATAGCGTCCGGAAGCTCGATGATCAGGTCTTCCTTGGAGCCTTTGATGATGATCGTGTCCTCGGTGAAAATATCCTCGGGCTGCAATTCCACATTGCTCTTGGCTATCGGTTCATCAGACATGCGCATATCCTGCATTAACAGATTAAATAGCCACTTCTACTCTACCGAATTCGCCATCATAGCCGGGATTAACGTTGACCTTCCCCTGTCGCATCAGTTCAACAGCTCTGCCGATCCGCTCGCCGGAAAAAGCGCTGATTTCCTGAACATCAGTACTGATAAGGACCGCCAGCTCGCTGCCGATCTCATCGACGAGCGCATCATACACACCCTGCACTTTTTTCGAAGTACGCCCGCTCTCAAGTACTGAGGCAAGAATTTCCTCAAGAGGAACAACATGTTTGACAGGAACACGCTTGGTGGGGGTATACCCCTCCGGCCGGTCTGCGAGTTCGTTAACCCGGTTAGAAACCCCAATGGTGACTTCCTGGCCGCATACCGGACAGATGCCTGCATGAGCCGCAGTTTCTTCCGGCTTCCAGCGCACCTGGCAAGCACGGTGGCCATCCCAGTGGTATTTTCCTTCTTCCGGATAAAATTCTACGGAATAGCGAAATACGTCCGGATCTCCAGTTTGTATCATATCTGCAAGCATACGGTAACTCAAGTCTGCGCCAGCAGCGACTTCAAAAACATTACATTCGCGGGCGATCTTGTTTGCCGAGTGCGCATCTGAATTGGAAACAAGCGTATACCCATCGAGGTAGGACCAGCGCCAGTTCATGGGTGGATCGGACGAAAGACCGGTCTCCAGCGCCAGAATTTTTTTGGTAAAGCTACCGTAGCATTCCTCCAGACTATCATACCCGGATTTGGATCCGAAAACCGAGAACCAGGGAGTCCAGATATGGGCGGGAATCAGCTGGCAGTCCGGGTTGATGGAAAAAACCAGATCGCACAGCTCCTCGGATGTCAGTCCAAGGATCGGCCGACCGTCAGAAAAAATATTCGCTTTCTTCTTGATCAGGGCTTCGCTGATAGCATCAGCAGTAGCCAGATCCGGTGCCAGAAATACATGGTGAATCTTGCGTGTTTTGCCATTATGCGAGTAGATCGTACTCAATTCCGAGGAGAGCAGGAAACGGACATCGCTAACAATGAAATCAGCATCAGAACGCTCCTGTGCCTCGGCATGACCGAACATACCGATCTGGGATGTGTCTGTCTGATGTGTCGGTAAAGCGCTACCCGGCCTGAGACGCAGCAAACCGCTGCCATCTTCGATCAATTTTGAACGGATTTCCTCCCGCCAGGCTGGATGCGTGAAATCGCCTGTCCCGAGAATACTGACGCCCTTGCGCCGCGCCCAGCAGGCAAGTTCAGCCACATCTAGGCCTTTTGAGGTAGCCCGGGAATATCGAGAATGGATATGGAGATCAGCAGCGATATGCATGCAAAAGAATGATCACTATGGTATAATTATCTGAATAGTAACGCGAGGGATGCAAAGATGATTCATCATAGCAAACAGCTGGCAAATGTGCTGAAAAATATCCGTGAATCCCGGTCTATCCTGCTGCTTACCCATCAGGATCCGGATGCTGATGCGATCGGTTCCACCCGGGCCATGGCCATGCTCCTCACCCTGCTTCGCAAAAAAGTTCAGACGGTCTACGTTTTTCAAAAAACCAAGCCGCCGCGTTCCCGGATCCTCAGTTCACGACGCATACAAGTCCTGCGCCGGACCAGCACCTCTCCCAAACCAACGATCGACCTGTCTGCGTATGACTATGCGCTTGTCCTCGACACAAGCTACAGCGATCATAACATACTGGGATGTAAATTTGAATTAGCTCCCCGCCTGGGTGTCGGAACTATTGATCACCACACTCGTTCTGATTCGTCGTTCTTCCCGGAACAGGATTACAATGTTACGGATGCCGCTGCGACCTGCGAAATTATCTATACGCTCATACCTGAGTTTCTTAATGCTGGTACTGGGAAGAATACGTCCGACCCGGCAAAACTGCTTGCCCACTTCACCCCGCTGCAGGCACAGAAAATTGCCCGGGCCTTGCTGCCCGGTATTCTTGACGATATGGTGGGATTGACCGTTTATGAAAAGATCAACAGCCAGGTGCTCGATATTTTAGTTTCTTTGAAAAAAACGGCAGGAACTGACTTTTTTTTCCGGGAGTTACGCAAAACCAGAACCATCCTTTTTTCTGGAGAAATCGAACCGCTCACCCGTTATCTCTCTCACCAGTTTGCCCGTGACCGGGCAGGAACCAAATATGAACTGTATTTTCTGGAACTCCCCGGCAAATTCTCCGCGTATATGCGCAAAAATTCTTCTGCCATCGTCACACTATTCGAGCACTATGCCCGCACCAGCTGCGAAAAGCACGGTCTGCATTACGGCATGTTCATCATGACTGTTGATAAATTTGATCCCCGCTATATCAAATTCTCGGCACGTGGACCACTGATCAAACCGTTGTTCAAGATCAATCCGCTCGGACACAATCTGTTTCTCAGCTTCGGGATCAGCGGCAACAGCGCCATGGGCGGCAGGATCGCTCCTGCCCAGAAGTATACCTTCAAGGCTGACTTTCTCTCTCTCATCACCCAGTCAGCAAAACGTCGTACGATACCCTTGAACGGACTGGATCCACATCTGAAACGCCGGCTGCATCGCCTGGTTCGTCCATCTGGTCAGTCAAAAAAAGCCGCTGAGTAAGCGGCTTTTTCAGTAGCACTCACATCAATACGTGCTTACTTTTTTCTGACGTGTGCCAAAGCCTGATTGTGGGCACTGATGTAGTTTTCAATCAGGTCCTTCCAGTCAGTGAGCTCCACTGCCTTTTTGGCAGCGATTTTCCGCTCCCCGCGCTCATGATGATTGAGCTGAATAAACTGGTAGAAAATCTCGTATAGCCCGTCGATGATCTCCGGATATGACTTTCCGTAGCGTTTATGGATCATGATACCCGGATCCTTTTCATCCTGTAGTTTTTCCTCGAGATACATGCCACAA
>JAKQHK010000035.1 GCA_029573015.1 bacterium | reverse complement strand
TCCTGCCGGTAGGATTCCAGAGTGTCGATCAGGGTGTTGATTTCTGCGCGCAGACTGGCGACCTCATCGGTGAGCACGCTGTTCTCGTCCTCCAGCGATTCGACACGCTCCGAGCTGCTGCCCAGTTGCGCTGAAAGCTGCGCGATCTGGCTTCCCCGATCGGCAAGCTGCTGATTGAGGATGATGATTTCATCAGTAAGCGCGAGGGTTCGTTCTGAAAGTTCAGCATTTTCCGTATGCAGAGCATCCAGATATTTTTTCAGAATGATGCCACCACTGATGACCGCCATGATCGTCATAACCGTGATCATCAATGCGAGGATGCGCCGCAGTGGGTGGTGATTGAGTCCAGGTCTCATAAGGCTGAACCGTTACGTAATTGTCGCTTTGAGATGGATAGTTTTTGAATTATTAGCCTGTGGTTGTTCTTTTTTGGCATGCGGCCGGGAGACATACAGTTCTGAAGCTTGATGCCGGTGGATTTTTTTAACAACGATTTCTACATCAGCAACAGTTACTGTATCGCCCTTGTGGGGGGTACGGCCGAGGAGGTTGAATATGTATCTTGCCAGTGTTGTTTTGCTGATTTCCACATCAGGCAGGCTGCGATGGGAAAATAACCGGGTAGCTTTAGCCAGGTGTTTGAGCGTTGTCCCGCCACCGGCAATCCAGTGGTCTGCCCGCTTGTACACGTAGGCGGGCAGGAGATCATATTCATTCTGGATATCACCGACCAGTTCTTCAATTATTTCTTCCAGAGTTACGATGCCGACCGGTTTATTGGCTGTATCTTTCAGCATGATCAAATGCATTTTGTCCTCGATCATTTTTTCCAGAACCATGGCGATGCTGACGTTATAGGGAATCTGGGGGAGAGGACGGATAACTGCCCGGAAATTTTTAGCAGCAGGATTCTTTTTGAGATAAAATGTCAATTCGCGGGTAGTCACATAGCCGATACAGGTCGAAAAGTTATTCTCTTTTTCCAGAACCGGATAGCGTTTGTGCGCTTCGTGGTGGGCGTCAAAGATATTCTGCTGGAGGGATTTGTCGAGAGAGAGGCTGATCGTGTGCTGAAGCGGTATCATGATTTCCCGGATGGGACGGGATGACAGTTTGGTCGCGGCGATGATGATGCGTTCTTCCTGGGAGCTGATCAGCTTTGATTTGCGCGACAGGGAGGCAAACGTCCGCAGCTCCTTGATGGAAAGCTGGGTTGCCCCGTTGGTCCCTTTCAGGTTGCGGCCGAGCAGCCGGTCAATGATTCGCACCAGTCTGGCAACGGTTTTTTCAAAGAAGGTGGCAGCTGGATGGAACAGGTCGTAGTAGCGTTTCATCCAGCCTGACAACGCCAGGCTTATAGCTATATTGTGGCGAAGTGCGTAGACTTTCGGGATGAGCTCCGCAAAAATAATCGTAAAACCTCCGATGGGGACGACGGTAAAAAACATAGCAAGCAGGCGTGCAACAGACTCGGGGAAGCCCAAATTGACGGTGAAAAAACCTTGCAAAGCGTCTGCAGGTCCTGCACCTCCGACAGCTCCGGAAATGATCCCGCAGAACGTTATGCCCAGCTGGATGATGGAGAGGGTTGCTTCGATGTTTTCCTTCATGAAGAGCGCGGCGGTGGCATTCTTCTTGCGATGCTGCTGGGCGATGAGCAGCTTGTTGTGCGGGGTTGATGTCAGGGCAAGCTCGTACGCGGCAAAAAGCGCGTTGGCTGCCAGCATCATCAGGATAACGAACAGATTGATCATTGCTTCTGTTTTTGTGTAGGAGTGTATCTATCTAGTATACCAGATATTTTGCCTGATTTCTAATCGCTTCCAAGAATTTCTTCTTGTGTGTTTGCCACTTTTTCCTTGTCTCTTCTGAGTGTAAGCCAGAGCGCTGATCCGATGATAAGGCTGCCTCCGATGCATAACTGCGGAGTAAGCGGTTCACCAAAAAAAATCGATCCATAGACGATTGCAGCAGGAACTTCGATATAGGCCAGGAGAGATGCCTGACCAGCCGGGAACTTTTTCAGAGCAGAGTAAAAGAAAATAAAAGCTACCAGTCCGATAAGCAGGGCATATGTGCTGGACAAGCCAGCCTGGCTGTAGGTCGGCAGTGGTCGGTTGATCAGAAGAAATGGAGCAAAGAGCAGTACAGCGGCAATATTCTGGCAAAAAATCATCTCCAACCGGGAAAACGCGGTAGAAAACTTTTTGAGCAGAATTAAAGATATCGCGTAGACAGCTGATTGCGTGAGCATGAATAGCATACCGATGAGATCACGACTGCCAGTGCTGATGCCTTTTGCTGAGGCGACGATCCCGACCCCGCAGAAAGCGAGGATGAGGCAAAGCCGTTTGTCTGGGGTCATTTTTTCTTTAAGGAGCAGGCTGCTGATGAGCATGACGAAGATCGGCCACGTATAGAGCGTCACTACGGCGTTACCAATGGAGGTGTACTGGAAGCCAAGGAAATACAGCGGCATGCGCACTGCATTGAGCACAGAGGCAAGGATCAGGAAGCGTGTCCCGGCATGCAGCGGTGAGGAGCGCCGGTACAGGAAGTACGCCAGAACTGCAAGTGTCGGCACTGCAGCCCGGAAGAAGCTGAGGGTCGTGCTTGGTAAACCGATCTTTCTGATGAAGATACCGGATGAACCCCAGATAAGTCCGGCGATGATAACCTGAAGATAGGGGAGCATGCTTCAACCAAATTTTAATAAAAATGTAAATAAAAAATATTTAGAACGGTTATGCGATACCTTCTCTTAGCTTATTACGAAACAGTTTTTTTGACAATTTTTTTGACTTTTTATCTGATCTGGTTATAATACACTCGCACTTTTCGAGACACATGGCTTTTGATGGAAGTGAGGTGATCCGCCTTCGCCGAGGCTACGGCGAGCAGGTCCGGTTTCTAGACCTGTCATAATAGGAAATTCCTCCGCAGTCCCGCTACTGTACAGCCAGAGCTTTCAAAAGTTATGTAACATCTTGTTCGATCTCTTCGAGGCAAAGAGAGAGGAATGCGGTTTGACTTAACAAATCCTCTACCTGTACTCGGATAGAGGATTTTTTAATTTTCAATTTACAATATTACATTATAAATTTTAAAAAATTTGGTGGTGGACTGTGATTAACAAGATTGTCGAACGGGTTAAGGAAAACAAAAAGCAGATATTACTCGCGTCTATTCTGATAGCTGTCAGCGCCGGCTGGCGGGTGTATGTCTGGAAATCCGGTCTGCGCGGTTTGGCCAACATAGAGCTGGTTACCCTGAGCGCTGTGCTTGCTGGTTTTTTCCTCAAGGGAAGCTGGCGCTGGCTGGTACCTCTTGCCGCGGTCGCGCTGGCGGACCAGTTTATTCCCAACAGTCGGACGACCATGCTCTATGTCTGGGGTGCCTGGGCGCTCATCGGGCTGTTCAGCCAGTTCGCCGGCAGCCGCATGGCCAAAAAGCAGAGCAGAAATGCCCTGTCGCCAGTCAGTATCTTGCTATTCCTCTTGCTAGCCGGCAGCGTCATGGCCGGCGGACGGGTATTCACCCTGACCGGTGAAGTCGCGCAGCCGATCGTACTTGGTGCTATCGTACTACTGGCTACCGGTTTGTTTGTCAGTTTCCGTCATAGCGGGAACAGGCGTCTAGCTGCCGGATACGGTTTGGGTATCGGTTCGGTGATTTTCTTTTTTCTGGCCACAAATTTCGGGGTTT
>JAKQHK010000028.1 GCA_029573015.1 bacterium | reverse complement strand
ATGGCTGAAAAATATTTTTCCGGTGCGGTACCTCCTGCGCATGATGGGGCGCAGTTACCACTGCGGGCTGCAGTCGGGCAGACATGGTCCGTAGTTGCCGAATCACTGGAGCTGCTTGACTTTGAAAAAGCCCTGAGCAGCATCTGGGAGTTGCTTACCTTGCTCAACCGATGTGTTGATGAAGAAAAACCGTGGGTATTGGCCAAGACTGACACCAAACGGCTGGAAGCGGTCATGTACAACCTGCTCGAATCCCTGCGGCATATTTCCCTGCTCCTGCTTGCCTTCATGCCGGATGTTGCCGCGAAAATTGCTAAGCAGCTGAATTATCGTGTGCCTGATGCCGGTAAACCAGTAAGCGGGTTTTCCTTTGTCGGAGCAAAGGACTGGGGCGGGTTGAAAACCGGGACAATGCTGGCGCGGGGTGAGACGCTGTTTCCAGTTTTAGCCTAATAAGCAGTTGCATGATACGCAGGGAGGCATCCCGACTGAGTCGGGATGCCTCCCTGCGTATTGACTTTTGTTATAAAAAGCCGCATACTGAAGTCAGATACAAGACCCCTTAGCGGTGTCAGTTTACATAAAGGCTTTTGCTGCCTTACCAGACGACAAATCGGGTGACCTCGACCCTCCCGATGTTTGGTAAGGTGACAAAAGCCTTTTTAGATGTCGGATAGCGTAACCGGGTCTATCGAAAAGTATTTGCCAGTTTTCTTCAGATAGGCAACTGGATGCGTCACCTCGTGTTCGAAAACGGTTAGTGCTTGATGATCATGTATATTGTCGAGCAACTTTTTTTTCTGGTTGATGGTCTGCAGGGGATAGATGTCATATGCCATGCAGTAAGGCAGGGGAAGATGGAGAGTCGTGGGGATCAGATCCGAGAAATAGACAATCTCCCGCGTTCTTGGCTGTAGGTGTTTGTTCGCTGAATAATCCATGGGAAGCTGTATCCGGACTATTTGATGCCCATCAGAATGCCCTTGAGTAAGCTGGACACTGACCTCGCTGGTTATTTGGATGTTACCTTCCACCAGCGTGAGCTGCGGCTCTATCGGGAGGATATTATCTGGCAGGTAGCTGGCTCTTAGCCGGCTGTTCGGTGGATTGATGGCTGTTTCCCATTCTGCCTTCTGAACATAGTAACGGGCTTGAGGGAAAGTGGTGGCGAGCGAATTATTAGCAGTTACACAAGTATTCCAGCCGGAATGATCGAAGTGCAGATGGGTAAGGATAACATGCGTGACCGCATCAGGCTGGATATGGATCTCAGATAAGGCATCAAGAAGGTTAGTGCTCGTGTCGATCTGGTAGCGTTCAACGAATTCCTGGCTGTACTTGTTACCAATACCGGTATTGACCAGAACTGTTGCTTCGGCAGTTTGTACCAGCAGGCAATGTGTCCCCATGGGAATACGGTTGTCAGCATCAGGCATGATCAGCTTTTCCCAGAGGACCTTGGGGACTACGCCGAACATGGCACCGCCATCCAACATAAAACGTGAGTCAGCGAGTAGATAGACACGCAGATCCGGTGAGGAAAAAAGGAGTTTGGTCATTTTTTTTTAGCTTGAGATAAGAAAAGCTTGCGGCAGCGCAAGCTTTTTGATGTATTACTGGGACAGGCTTCTCATCCTGCCTTGCTTATCTGTAAAAAATAGCTTTGGTGCACTTCATTCCGTAGAGCGGAATTCTGTACACCAATTTCTAAGTTCGTCGCTGGTTATCGACTCACTAACAAATTGGTGCGCTCGGCAGGACTCGAACCTGCAACCGTCTGGTTCGTAGCCAGATATTCTATCCAATTGAACTACGAGCGCAGGAATAGTGAAAAGTACTATGGGACACCGATCGTGAAAATGCTCGTCCTGCGAAGCGGGAAACTACGAGCGCGAAAGAAATGATAATGGTGATGTGCGTGGCGATTGTGAAATAATTCGTCTTACGAAGTCAATCATACATAACGAGGTAGGAAACTACGAGCGTAGGAGCGATGAAAGTGGTAACGTACCTAAGTATCTTTATTAGTCTTTTTAGGTGCTTTTCTGGTGGCAGCTTTCTTTGTTGATGTGCTTTTTGGTTGAGAAACCTGCTGTTTGGCTTGCTGCTGGCGGCGCTTCTCCTGCATTCTGCTAAACTGCTGTTTGCCGCCCATGATCAAATCATCCAGGCGCTGGGAAAATTTTTCAATGATGATGCTTACATTATCACGTTTTTTATCCTCGCGGAAGGGGATATACATAGATAATACTTCCTTGACCTGCACCGGATTTTGATTACCTAGCAGCAGCATGACATTGGAAAAAATCTTGCGATTTAGATCAAGTCCCAGAACATAACAGCCATGGTCTTTGATGATCCAGAAGCTGTTTAGGCTGCTCCACGGGTAGAAGGTGTTATGGGAGAATATACCGGTGGTCGTGACGATATGCTGGATATCCTGTGCAGGGATGCGTGCTGCCATGTAGGTCAGCCAGCCGATGCCGGCGATGATCAGAGCGAGAAAGAGTTGTTTGGCGAGCAGGGAAATGAAGATAAACAGGATAACCGCGAAGATCATGAACAGTACCCAGCGCCGGTTGGCATCCTCCGGCAGGTCAGACGGACCGACCCAGCTGAGAACCGGGCTGCCATGGATATAATCCTCCTCATGCTCAATGAGCGGCTCAAGGGAGTCGGTTTCTTCCAGGGAAGTAAAAAGTTTGTCTTCGTCGCTCATGATGCCTCCTAATTCGAAACAGGCTTGTTTGTTTAATATTTCTGTGCGACTCGTTCATATAGTGATGGATAACTGCTATATCGGTTTCTCATCCCACATGTTTGGCTAGCTTGATGATAATCTGGCGGAGTCCCTTGAGTACTCGGGATTCATAAGGGTGTCCCCCTCTGTGATTACACTTCGGAGGATAAAGGATTTTCCTTTCATCCTCCTTGGTCGGATTTCAGGGGATTTAACTTCTCATCCCATAAGGCCGTTACGTATGTTAGAGTACATGGCGGAGAGGGTGGGATTTCCTATCGTTTGCTCTGGATATCGCTTACTACAGGACAGGCTTCTCATCCCACATGTTTGGTTAGCTTGATGATAATCTGGCGGAGAGGGTGGGATTCGAACCCACGGTACGGCTTTTGACCGTACGACGGTTTAGCAAACCGCTGCTTTCGGCCACTCAGCCACCTCTCCAGGCCGATGACATTAAACGGGTCCTAAGTAATCCCTGCATGAATGCGGGCATGCTCAAGGAGTTTCAGGACCTGCTGTTTAGTATACTGTATGCTGTTTGAGTTATCAATATGCTCGCAACGATCTTTTTGGGGGTCTGTCAGCGGCGAAATCGCATGGATGCGCACCTCAGCTTCCTCTGGTGAATAATTGCGGTTGTCTTGCAGCCTATGTACCTGCGTTGCTTCATCAGCTTCCACAAGCCAGATTTCATTCAGATGCTCGTCAAAGCCGCTCTGGAAGATCAGGGTCGTTTTGATAAAGATAAGATCGTCTTTGATTCCGGCGCGGTGCAGGAATGCTATCTTTTTGAAGATAGCTGCGGTGATTTTCGGATGGATGGCTGATTCGAGGAAGGCTTTTTTGTCCGCATCATCGAACACCGCGCGTGCCAGGCAGGATCGACAGATTTTTCCGTCCGGTTCCAGAATGCCATCGCCGAATTCAGTCACAAGCTTTCCCCAGATATCGTCATCCTGCTCGAGGATCTCGTGCGTCAGCTCATCGGCGTCCAAGGTTTCATATCCCTCCTGCTCTAGGATCTGACGAACGCTTGATTTGCCGGAGGCAATACTTCCGGTTATGCCGATGAGATACATGAGTATTATCCAAATTTTGCAATAAGTGCTTTTTTGATATTCAAAGGAACCATATCAGTAACATCCGCATGCAGCGAGGCAAGCTCTTTCACCGTATGCGAACTCAGGAATGCATATTCGAGAGCCGTCATCAGGAAGATGGTTTCCATGTCCGGGGCAAGTTTGCGATTCGCCTGTGCATAGCTGAGCTCGCTTTCGAAGTCTGAGATAGCTCGCAGACCGCGGATTATTACATGAGCATCGATGCGGCGTGCGAAGTCAACCATGAGTTGTTGTTCGAATTTAACCACGGTGACGTTATTTACTTTTTTTACCGCATCGCGAGTGAGAACGACTCGTTCGTCTGTCGTAAAGCATGGTTTCTTTTTGGGATTGTCATAGATGGCGATGATGACTTCCTCGAATATTTTAGCGGCGCGCGTGATCACATCGAGATGGCCGTTGGTAAGCGGGTCAAAGGTGCCGGGATATATGGCTTTCATGCTTTTTTCTATCATTAATCGCTAAAATGAACCGTAAGGGAATCCAGCCACGCCGTAAAGATTACATCAGCATCAGCCGGCCGGATAATGCCAGGAAGCTGCAGCCAGGTCGGAACTTCGCTTGACATGCTTTCCAGTTCGCTCCAGGTTTGCTTGATTACGAGGGTGTGCTGACCGTCAACTTGCACATAATACATATCCATACCACAGCCTTCCACGCCCCAGGTGATTTTATACCCGGGGTATCCGGCTACGGTTACTGCATCAATAAAACCGGGGTTCACCTGAAGTTCCGAACCGACGATATACTCCGCCAGAGCTTCCCTGTCCTGTTCCGCATCAATGGCAAAGATCAGACCTTGATCATACGTCTTGATGACAACATGAAAATCAGTGAGTTCCGTCAAGTCATCCCCGATGTCGAAGTTGCAGGGGTCAGCATGCTCATACGGTATCGAATGCTTCAGCACCAGTGCAGTATTTTTTTCTATTTCAGTCAGGTCTAGCAGGCTCTCCGGATAAAGGAACGAGAGCGTTTCAGCTGCGTAGGGCACGAGCGGGACGGAACCGGTTGAAAGTTCGACCTGTCGATCATCCTCTGAGATGGAGAACATTTCGGTTAATTTTTGCGACTCA
>JAKQHK010000024.1 GCA_029573015.1 bacterium | reverse complement strand
GCGGCTGCTTAACCTTAACGGCCGAAAGAAACTAAGTCGTTGGCTCATTTTTCAATAGGCACGCCATCACCCGTTTCCCCCGAAGGGGACATAGGGCTTTGACTGATTGTAAGCATATGGTTTCAGGATCTATTTCACTCCCCTCTCCGGGGTGCTTTTCACCTTTCCCTCACGGTACTAGTTCACTATCGGTCACCAAAAGTATTTAGCCTTTCGAAGTGGTCTTCGATGCTTCACACAGGATTTCGCGGGTCCCGTGTTACTCAAGGACTCCAGTCCAAGTCAACGCATTTTTCGGATACGGGGCTTTTACCCTCTTTGGCCACCCTTTCCAAGGATATTCTCCTAAATGGCTGATTTGTAACTTGGTCCAGTCCTGACAGGGACTGGGTACTGGGCCTTACTACCCCTGCTATAGCAACAGCTGTCACTTATCACGCTATACAGGTTTGGGCTGCTCCCCTTTCACTCGCCGCTACTCGGGGAATTATTTCTTTTCCTCGGGGTACTTAGATGTTTCAGTTCCCCCGGTTACCTTCCTTAGACCTATTGTTTCAGTCAAAGGATCTCCGACGCGAGGTCGGAGGGGTTTCCCCATTCGGACATCTCCGGATCAAAGCTTGTTTGCCAGCTCCCCGAAGCATATCGCAGGCTACAACGTCCTTCATCGGCTTTTGGTGCCAAGGCATCCACCATATGCCCTTACTATTTCTTCTTATACTTTGAACTTACCAACCAACCACAGAATCGACTGGAGAAATTATCATATACTAATGTCTATTCAATTGTTAATGTACTTCTAGCTTTCAGTCGCTAGTCGCTAATTATTATATTGACTAATAACTAATGACTGACGACTGATGACTGATGACTAAACGTGGTGGAGCTGAGGAGACTTGCCACTGTCATTCGACGTGGCATCCGGTCGGATGACCGGATGAACTCCTGACCTCCCTGTTAAAAGTGCGAACTCGTGGTGGAGCTGAGGAGACTTGCCACTGTCATTCGACGTGGCATCCGGTCGGATGACCGGATGAACTCCTGATCTCCCTGTTAAAGGTGCGAACTCGTGGTGGAGCTGAGGAGACTTGAACTCCTGACCCCCTGCTTGCAAAGCAGGTGCTCTAGCCAACTGAGCTACAGCCCCAAGCTTCAAGCTCTAGCCTGGACCAGGGGTCCATCGTCCTCTGGACGAAACTGAGCTACAGCCCCGGAGTGAGTGATGAGTAATGAGTTATGAGTGGACTCACTGCTCATACCTCAAAACCCAGAACTGTTTCTGGTGGGCGATCGAGGGCTCGAACCTCGGACCTTTGCATTATCAGTGCAACGCTCTAACCACCTGAGCTAATCGCCCCTGCTTGCTAAAAGCCAAAGCAAGTTACTTTTAGCCCGATAGAATTAAAAAGTGCTTAATGTTGCTTCTAATAACATCACAGCTTAACAACCCAAAAGTGGTAGAAAATAGCGTGCTCGCCCGAAGGCGAGATCGACTATCTCACATCTCGTCGAATAGTACTTGCGCACTATCCGATAGACTGAGTATCTCCCTAGAAAGGAGGTGATTCAGCCGCACCTTCCGGTACGGCTACCTTGTTACGACTTCGTCCCAATTATTGGCTCTACCTTCGACAGCTGCCTCCAGTAAACTGGTTGGCTCACCGGCTTCGGGCATATCCAACTTTCAGGACGTGACGGGCGGTGTGTACAAGGTCCGGGAACATATTCACCGTGGCATGCTGATCCACGATTACTAGCAACTCCGACTTCATGAAGGCGAGTTGCAGCCTTCAATCTGAACTGGGACCGGTTTTGATGGGATTAGCTAAAACCTCGCGGCTTCGCAACCCATTGTGCCGGCCATTGTAGCGTGTGTGTAGCCCGAGACGTAAAAGCCATGCTGACTTGACGTCATCCCCACCTTCCTCCCCGTTGTGCAGGGCAGTCTCCTGTGAAAAATACAACACAGGATGAGGGTTGCGCTCGTTATGGGACTTAACCCAACACCTCACGGCACGAGCTGACGACAGCCATGCAGCACCTGTCACCAAGCTCCCTTACGGGCACCCCCGACATTACTCGGGGTTCTCGGGATGTCAAGTCTCGGTAAGGTTCTTCGTGTTGCATCGAATTAAACCACACGCTCCGCTGCTTGTGCGGACCCCCGTCAATTCCTTTGAGTTTTAACCTTGCGGTCGTACTCCCCAGGCGGGATACTTAACGCGTTAGCTGCGACACTGAAAGGGTCGATTACTCCCAATGTCTAGTATCCACCGTTTACAGCCAGGACTACAGGGGTATCTAATCCCTTTCGCTCCCCTGGCTTTCGTGTCTGAGCGTCAGATAGAAGCCAGAAAACCGCCTTCGCTTCTGGTGTTCCTCCCGATATCAATGCATTTTACCGCTACACCGGGAATTCCGTTTTCCTTTCTTCATCTCTAGACTGGCAGTATCAATCGCGATTCCGACGTTGAGCGCCGGGCTTTAACGATTGACTAACCAGACCGCCTGCACACGCTTTACGCCCAGTAATTCCGGATAACGCTTGCATCCTACGTATTACCGCTGCTGCTGGCACGTAGTTAGCCGATGCTTTTTCCTCAGGTACCGTCACAATCGTCCCTGAGAAAAGGAGTTTACATTCCGAAAAACTTCATCCTCCACGCGGCATTGCTCCGTCAGAGTTTCCTCCATTGCGGAAAATTCCCTACTGCTGCCTCCCGTAGGAGTCTGGCCCGTGTTTCAGTGCCAGTGTGGCTGGTCGTCCTCTCAGACCAGCTATCGATCATTGCCTTGGTAGGCCATTACCCTACCAACAAGCTAATCGACCGCAGGCCCCTCCCAAAGCGCCGTAGCTTTATTTATACAGAGATCTGCGCAACGATTAATGAAGCGCTTAGCTCTGTACAAACACATGAGGTATTAGTCCACCTTTCGATGAATTATTCCTCTCTTCGGGGCAGGTTCCTACGTGTTACTCACCAGGACGCCACTTTCCTCTCGCCGAAGCGAGATTCTCGTTCGACTTGCATGTATGAGGCATGCCGCCAGCGTTAATCCTGAGCCAGGATCAAACTCTCCAAGAATAATGCTATCTGGTCGAAACCAGATAAAATTCTGTGTAAGAATTTGAGGGGTTCTTTCGAACCGTTGTTTTGTGTACTATTTTCTACCACTTTTCAGTTGTTAAGGTTCTGACTGCATATATACAAAAACCCACCGCTTTCCCATGCCTTTTGAAGAAGCGAGTTAAAGAATAACAAAACAAATGATCCGTGTCAACTGTTTTTCAAAATATATTTTTTCAGGATCAGGAAGGCTGGTAGCGCAGGATGGATCCCTGTTTATCTGTATGGTATTCCAGCTCAACCCCTTTGACTTCGACGATGATTTTGTATCCCGGCGTGACGATGGGCTGACAGGTCTGGCGCGGCTGGGGTTTGGTACCGAGGCAGGTGTTCGGCCAGAAGATTAGCTCTGCTTTTTTGACATGCACATCTGCGGGGGACACACCGTACTGTTCAGCAGCGCGTGCCACAGTTTCATCAACCAGAGGCGTTGCTTCTTCGGGTATACTGACGGAAATTTCTCCGGGCAATTGCCCTGTTACTTCCTGCCAGATTTCTTCAAACGAACACTTGCTCAGAAAAATAATTATCAGCAGTGAAATAATAACGATAAAAAGCAGAGTGCGTTTGATCAGTTTAATCAGGCACACGTTTGCATCCTGTTAACGGGTATACACATGCGCTGTCAACGGGTAGGTCAGTTTCCCTTTCTTGACCGTGATCGTTTTAACGAAGGTTAAGTCAGGAATCTGCGCACCGTAGGATACGACCCGCGCTCCTGCCGGCAGCTCTGCCAGAAGTTTGCGGGAGAGTCGGCGCATGCCATGCGGCAGAAGGTGCACGAAAACCACGTCCGCATTGCGTAGGGGTGCCTTGTAGAGATCACCGAGCACGAGATGCACCTGCGTACCGCAGCGGGCAAGTGCTGCCTTGAGTTTACCGACGAGCAGGACAATAGGGTTTATTTCATATCCGATGGCTGTCACTTTGTATTTTTTACATGCATGGATGAGCACACGTGCATCTCCGGCTCCGAGATCATAGATGACCTGTCCGGGTTGCAGGTCAATTTTTTTTACGATCGATTCCATGATGTGGTGCGGGATGGGCGTGTACGGACCTCCGGAAAACCAGGTCCACATGAAGATGCCTGCACATGCCAACAAGGTAATCTGTAATGCATAGAAGAGGATTACAAGTACCATATGCTTCCTTTCTTTAACAGAAACATCATAGCAAACATCACGCTCTGTTTAAAGAACCTTCCAAGAATACTGCTTTTCATCTGTTCCCGAATATGGGTATAATCCGGACGGCATATCCATTCGTACTTACGGATCCCATGCATATCCAAACAAAATATGAAATAACCACAGCAAAGCTAGATGCATTTCCTGCCTTGCTTACCAAAAGCAAAGCTGCATTCAAGCGTTCGACCCTGGTTCGAGATCTGGTCTTCACACCGGATACGCGTGCCTTCACCCCCAGCCTCGTGGAACGGTATGCATTATCCGACGGCACCAAAGGGTTATTCCTCAGGTTGCGGGAGGAAAACGACCTCACCCAGGGAAAAGGAGCCCAGACATTGACACTGCAAGCATACCGGCGGCAGGACCGCCTGCTCATTAATGAGCAGCTGGATCTGGGACTGGACCGCGAAGCCCACAAACTCGCCGATGTCCTGCGTTTTCTCCAGCTGCTCGGTATGGATAAAGTCGTGGAAATAACCAAAAAGCGCGATGAATATGCCCTGACCGAAAGCACTTTTCCGTGCTCCATGATGCTCGACCAGGTCGAGGGTATCACCAGACCATTTGCTGAAATCCATGCATTTCTCGAAAAGACGGAAATCCCCGAATATACCAAACAGCTTGGGCAATTCGAAAAAACATACGGACTTTCTGAACAGATAGCATCGACCCGTACGTATTTCCAAATACTGCTTAATCTCTAGGATTTGACACTCCGGTTTTTTTTCATTAGACTTTTTTTGATCATTAGCACAAGGATATATATGAAAACCAAACACGCCGCACTGATCGCCACCCTGCTCCTCAACACGTATCTGCTCACTGGCTGCAGCTTTGCAATGAAGGGTAAAATTTTTGACATTGTAACCGGAAACGGCATTGCGAAAGCCAAAGTCAGTATTAAGCTCAATGACGACAAGACTCGTGACGAGGAAGCCAATGACGAGGGATCCTACCGCATCAAAAAGGACGACAAGGATCAGGAAGTCACCTATACTGCTGATAACTATGAGAGCTTTACGACCACCATCAAAAAGGATAAAACGAAGGATGTCTATCTCGTCCCTACTCCCGAGGAAACCGCGCGACGGATCGTTCAGGCCATGATCGATAAGGACTACTCGACTGCCTACCTCTATCTGCATCCCAACTATAAAGGCATACTGACCGAGGAAAAATTCCGGCAGGAAAATGAAGGGGAATTCGCGAGCTATCTCGAGCTGGTCAAGGAATTCCGCATCGCGGAAGTCCGCGACCTAGAGTCCTACCGCGATGAAAGCATGAAAAAAACCTATGAGGGCGTCAAATCAATCACCGCAGTCCTGGTCATGGATCTCGAAGGCAAAGTGGAAAACACCTGGGAAATTATTCTGTTCCGTGTCAAGGATGCAGACGGTAAAGACTATTGGCATTGGCTGTTTAACCGGACATCGAATACGTAGCTTTGAGCTATTAGCTGTGAGCGATGAGCTTTGAGTCGTTTATAGAACCCGCGCTTATAGGTGCGGGTTTTTATTCTCCGCACTTCGATGAATTTTTATATTTTTTGAATTTTAAAATTTTGTATTTAAGACATATGCATCCAGTTCGAATTCTCTATCTGCCTAAAAAGAATTCTTCTGCCA
>JAKQHK010000137.1 GCA_029573015.1 bacterium | reverse complement strand
GGTGCTTTTACCTGAACCGGAGACGCCCGTTACACATATGAGCTGTCCGAGCGGAAAGCGCGCCTGGATATTTTTCAGGTTGTGTTCTTCAGCACCCAGGACTTCGATCATACGACGCGGATTGACCGAACGTCGCTTTTTCGGCACTGGCACCGATTTCCGACCGGACAAATATTTACCGGTAATGGATGCTTCTGAATGCCTTATCTCCTCCGGTGTCCCCTGTGCAACCAGCCACCCGCCTTCATTACCCGCTCCCGGTCCGATATCGATCACATGGTCAGCAGCGAGAATAGTATCCTCGTCATGCTCCACCACAAGCAGCGTATTACCGAGATCCTTGAGTTCCCGCAAAGTCGCCAGCAGCCGGTCATTATCGCGCTGGTGCAGACCGATCGAGGGTTCATCGAGTACATACAGAACGCCGCTCAACCCGGATCCGATCTGGGTAGCCAGACGAATACGTTGCGACTCACCGCCGGATAGCGTATTGGCAGTCCGGCTGAGGGTAAGATACCCGAGGCCAACGCTCTGAAGAAAATTAAGACGGTTGATGATTTCTTTCAGAATCGGTTTGGCAATCTCAACTTCCTGCGCAGTGAGTTTCTGATTCCGCTTGCCGGCAACCGTAGGGCTGAGACTGTGAAACCAGAGCAAGGCCCGGTCAACAGAAAAATTACTGACATCCGATATGGTCTGGTGATCTATTTTAACAGCGAGCGCCTCTTTTTTAAGCCGCTTCCCGTGACAATCCGGACAGGGTAAAAGCGTCATAAATTTTTCAATCTCACCGCGGACATAATCAGAACTGGTTTCCCGCAGACGGCGTTCGAGATTAGGTATCACTCCTTCGAAGACAACATCATACGCATATTCGCGACCGCTCCGTGTTTTGATCGTCACGGAATACTCACGTCCATCTCCGTTGAGGACAAGATCGATATGTTTCTTACTGATATTTTCAACTGGCTCATCAACCGAAAAACCAACCCGCCGGCCAACCTCCTTGAGTAAGGCGGTATACCACGAGTAGGACTTGTCGGTCCGGCTCCAGGGGAGAATTGCCCCTTCCGCAAGGGTCAATTTTTTATTTGGGATGACCAGGTCTGGATCAACGACCATCTGGTTGCCAAGCCCGGTACACGTCGGGCAAGCACCCTGGGGATTATTGAATGAAAAAAGACGCGGGGTAATTTCCGGCATGCTGATGCCGCAGTACACGCAGGCAAAGTGTTCGGAATACAAAACATCTTTGTACGCAGAGGGAGTAGCACCGGTATCATACGCGATGACGAGAAAACCGTCAGCCAGCTTAAGCGCTGCTTCGACCGAATCAGTTAGTCTTCTACGAAAATCATCATGTTCTTCTGGCGTGGTCGATTCAGCTGGTGTTCCGAGGCGGTCAACAACTATTTCAATCGTGTGCTTTTTATTCTTGTCGAGACTCAGTTCCTCATCCAAATCGCTTACCAGCCCGTCAACGCGTACCCGCACAAAACCCTTCTGATGGGCAGTCTGGAAAACCCCTTCATGCGTCCCCTTCTTGTCAACTACTACCGGCGCCAGCACGAGGAAACGGGCTCCCTCCTTTGCATGGCTGATCTGATCAACGATTTGCTGAACTGTCTGCTGGCTTACTGGTCGATCGCATACCGGACAATGCGGACGCCCAGCCCGTGCATAAAGCAGGCGAAGATAATCATAGATTTCAGTAACAGTACCGACGGTCGAACGCGGATTATGGCTGGTTGATTTCTGGTCTATGGAGATCGCTGGACTGAGTCCATCAATGCGTTCCACATCCGGCTTGTCCATCACTCCGAGGAACTGGCGGGCATAGGAGGAAAGTGATTCGACATACCGCCGCTGCCCTTCTGCATAAATGGTATCGAAGGCTAAGCTGGACTTACCCGAACCACTTAAACCGGTGATGACCACCAGTTTGTTTTTGGGAATCTGAACATCGATATTTTTGAGATTATGCTGTCTGGCTCCGAAAACGCGTATATGATCGGTCATGCGACCCCATCAACCATTTATTAAACAACCTTGAGGGTACTATAAATATCTTACCTTCGCAAGGAATATACATATCTGCATTATATAACAACTAGCCCAACGACTATGCGCAATAGCATAAACTGAATTAGACGTAACATCAGAGGAAGTTGTTAGCTAGTCAAAGAAAGTGAATAACCAACTGAGCAAAGTAAGGCATTCTTGTGCTCAAACTCCGAACGACGTATGGCCGTCTCTGATCATTCTTAGAGACCTCGCTACCATTCGGTCCTGAACTATGCAATTCATAGCTCCTTAGACATTCACTCAGCATAGTTTAAACAATTATTATTATTTATTGACAAAATATTAATATATGATATGATTAATACGTATAAAAATATTGGTATCTTTGACAAGAAAGCAATCTCGACGTACAATATAAATCCATAGATCAGTAACTTATTATGGGAAAACGGTCGTCTTCTATGCCCACCATGCAACAGCAGGATATATTTGAAAAAAATGCTGAATCGCCAGTCAATCATCTGACGGACAGCTATGTTGTTACCCGGGAAAAAATCAAACCCGAAGAGCTGGGATTCGAACAACTGAAGTTCATATTCAAAGCAGTCAAGGAATGGCTGCTCAACCGCAAAGCAGAGATGCAGGCGGATATCGAACAGATGCTTGAACGCCTCCGGCACCTCTATCCCCGGGCATATGAACGTCTCATGGCCATGATCCAGCAGGAACTTTCTGGCTGGATGCTCCAGCCTGCCCCTCCCATTCCTCTAGTGATCTCCCCGCCACAATCTCCCCCGACCCGATAGGCTTCGCAGTCAAACTAGATCCGCTCCCCCGCATATAACAGGGGAGCTTTTTTGTGTCTTGCCGAAACAGACAGGCAACCCTATAATACCTCTGTTTACGCCTGCCCGATCGCCAGTTACTTCGCTGTGCAACAGGTGTTATTATTTTTACTTACTCAATAAACAAAACCTCCCATGTCGTATGCTCAGCACAAGAAAAACAGACGCAAACGCCAGCTCCGCGATTCCAGAAAACAAAGCCTGCGCAACCGTATCCTTGTGACGCTTGGCATACTTGTGGTCTCGGTAACCATCATCAGTATCGGCACCGTTTTTGGCGTCGTCGCCTACATGGATTCCCTCATCCCTGACGACCTCGAACTCAGCCCCTCCAGCGAGTCCACCTTCATATACGACCGAAACGGCATCCTGCTTTATGAAATCCACGGCGACGAACGCCGCACTAATGTTTCCATGGAACAAATCCCTGAGGTGGTGAAACAGGCAACCATAGCCCTGGAAGACAAATATTTTTATGAACATAAAGGGTTCGATATCACCGGTATCATTCGCTCTGTACTCCTCAACGTGCAGACGGACAGCGTTGTGAGCGGCAGTACCATAACTCAGCAGCTGGTTAAAAAAGTATTTCTCTATCCTGACAAAACTATCGAGAGAAAAATCAAGGAAATTCTTATCTCTGTCCGCATCGAGCAAAAATATTCGAAAGATGAAATTCTCACGGCATATCTGAACCAGATCCCCTACGGGGGCAATGCTTATGGCATTCAGGCGGCTGCAGAACGGTATTTCAATAAGAATGTTGAAGAACTCAATCTAGCAGAAGCAACTGTGCTCGTCGGCATACCCCAGAAACCGCCCCGCAATTCCCCTTTTTCCGGAGTAAAATTCGACCTTTCCGAGGATCTGCTCGTCAACCCGGCAGAAATCACAGAGACCTCTGACTGGTATCCACGCCAGCTGCTTGCTTTCTCCGCCGATACTGAAGGAAAATTTCTGATCGATGTCTGGAGATACCGCCAGATCAAAGCGCTCAACAACATGATCGAACTTGGCTTCATAACGACTGAACAGGCGGAAGAAGCACTGGCAGTTCCTTTTACCTTTGAGCATCCCTATGAACCGATTGAAGCCCCGCATTTTGTCTTTTATGTCCGCGACCAGCTCGAGGAAAAGTACGGGGAGAAAAAACTCCGTGAAGGCGGCTTGCGGGTTTATACCTCCCTGGATTACAACCTGCAGAAAGAAGCCGAACGGATCGTTGCCGACCAGATTAATAAAATTCGCGAACCGTATAATGCGCACAACTCAGCGCTGGTTGCCATGGATCCGCGCACCGGTGAAGTGCTTGCCTATGTCGGGAGCGTCGACTATTTCGATACTGCCAATGACGGCAATGTCGACGTGGCTACCAGCCTGCGCCAGCCCGGTTCCTCGTTTAAACCATTCGCCTATGCGGCAGCTTTCCAAAAAGGCTACCATCTCAATACCCTGGTCATCGATGCATCAACTGACTTTGGCGGCGGCTACCGTCCCCGTAATTATGACGGTCAGGACCATGGTCCGGTCACGCTGAAGACCGGCCTCGCCAATTCCTACAATATTCCGGCGGTCAAAGCTCTCTATATCGGCGGTATCACCGAAACAACCAAGCTTGCAACTGATCTCGGCATAACCACCCTGGAAGGACGCGCCGAGGCATGCGGTCTGGCCCTGACTCTCGGTTGCGCCGAAGTCAGACTGCTCGATATGGTCACCGCATATTCCGGCTTCGCGACCATGGGCAAAAAGGTCTCTCCGCTCGCTATCCTGAAAATAACAGACAGCCAGGGAAAAATCCTCGAGGAATTCACACCGGTTGAAGGACCGCAAGCGATTGACCCAGGTATAGCCTACATGATCGCAGACATCCTCTCGGACAACCAGGCACGTATCCCGGCATTCGGCTGGAATACCCCCCTGCGGCTCAGCCGCCAGGCGGCAGTAAAAACCGGGACAACCAATGACGTTAAGGATAACTGGACCGTCGGATTCACGCCCAACCTGACAGTGGGCGTCTGGGTTGGGAATAACAACGGGGATCCGCTCACCGGCAGTGCCAGCGGTGTCACCGGCGCAGCTCCGATTTGGCATGATTTCATGGAAAAAGCCTTTGAAACCATCCCGGCTACTGACTGGTATGCCATGCCAGCCAGCCTGACCTACCTGCAGGTGGACTCATTCTCGGGTTTGAAACCCGGGGAATTCACCGGTGAGAATACCGCCCAAACGCTGATATTACGCAGCTTCGTCGAAAGCCTACCGACTGATGACATGCGCGTCAAACTGACGATCGACAAGCAGAACGGGATGATTGCCAATCCGGTAACCCCGGTTGATCTGCGTGAAGAGCGTATTTACTTCAAACTTCATCCCGTTATCCCGGATAACAATGTTTTTTACCAGCTCTGGTCAAAAGCCATCGAGGAATATGTAAACCGGTCCAAAGAAAAAGACCCCAATACTGTATATGCTCCACCTGCGGACATAAGCCCCAGTTATTATAATGCACAAAACGCACCAGCAGTGACTATTACCAGTCCCGCCAACCAGACCGTCAGTACCTCCAAAAACATCACAATTGCAGCAACAGCTACGGGACCATTCCCGTTGGTAGCCATAGAATGCTACCGGGGCAATGAAGTCATCAAATCCTACACCCAGATGCAGGACAGCTATACCTGCGACTACACTCTGCAGGACGGATCATACACCCTGACAGTCAAAGCGCGAGATGACAGGGGAGCTGTGGGCAGCGCCTCGATCAGCGTAAGCGTTGACACCCAATTTCATGTCAGCATCCTCGCACCAGCATCAAAAACCTATGTTACCGGCATTTTTGATGTGCAAACATCGATCAACTCACCGAATGCCATCGTCAATGTAGATTTCCGCATCGACGGTACATCAAAAAAGACAATCGCATCTGCGCCGTATTCGGCTACTATCCAGGCAGCAGACGGTGCACATACTCTCACGGTCATCGCGTCAGACAATAAAGGAAATACCGCTGACGCTGCTATCAGCATTACCGTCGATTCCCAGGCTCCGGCATCATTTTCCCTGACAGGGACCTGTACCATCAAAGTTGGCCAGAGTTGTCTGGTAACTGCTTCACCGCAGGATGCCGGAGATGCCGGCATAGCCTATGTTGAATTCTATGTTAAGCCTCCTTCTGGTTCGGTAGAAATGGTGCAAAAAATCACCCATACCCCGGCAACCTATACTTTCAAACCAGATGCTTCTGGCGGGCATATGCTCTATGCTCTCGCGTATGACCGGGCAGGCAATAAAACCCAGAGTAAAAACCTGTCTGTCACTGTCGCACCATAACATAACTGATTTCCTCCTCAAATCCCCGTTTTCCTTGCCGGAAACAGCCATCCTGCTGTATAATGATATGAGGTCTTAATCAGCTAGCCTTGTGTGTCTACCTATGCCAGAAACAAACCCAAACCAGAAAATATCACCCCAGACTTTCCAGATATTGCTGAAATCTCTCGGATTTGACCATAACCAGATCTCCGATTCTCTGACTGATATCAAATCTATCCTGGAGAGCGATCTATTGCAGTCACTAGTCAGCCGGCTTTCCGATAATGATCTGTACATACTGAATTCTCTGAAAACCCAGAAATCCATAGAAGATTTCTTGAAGAAAAAGCTCCCTAATTTTGACAAACTGGTTCAGGATAAGGTAACGAAGTTTCAGGACGAAATCGTAAATCAAATCGGGAAAATCAAGGAGGACCTGCCGCCGGCAAGCCCCTCTTCGTCTGCCATACCAGCGAGCGGCCAGCCCTCCGT
>JAKQHK010000120.1 GCA_029573015.1 bacterium | reverse complement strand
ACCACACCGACCATTAATTTTGATGAGAAAGATGAGGAGGCATCATTCAAAATAAAAAATGCCAACCGCGTCTGGAGTTGGCTCCAGGAACCCAGCCAGTCCTGGAATCTGGCATTTCCCACGGACATACCAGTTGAATTTTTAATAGATACGGGCGCTTCCACCAATGATCTGGATTTTTCTGAGCTCCATGTGACCAAACTTACTCTTGATATTGGTGCATCCACGACTATTGTTACATTTGGCAGTATATCCCCGGAGATTACCGCAAAAATCAACACCGGGGCCGCCACGCTCACTATCCGCCTGCCCGAAGGCATGGCGGTACGCCTGCATGCCGACACAGGCATGAGCACCCTGAACCTGCCGAACGATTTGGAAAAAAAGGGCGATGAACGGTATGAATCTTCAACTTTTTCATCGGCAGCTACTACCATCGATATCACCTTGGACAGCGGTGTAAGTACGATCACTCTTGAATACTACACACCGTCAGAAGCATCAGAGACCGTTACCGAAATTACCTATGATTCCCTGCGCTCCGGAAGCCAATCGCCCTATCCCTATGATGGTCGGGAAGCGCATCTGATCATCATGAACTCCATCGACAGCAGCGATACACCAGAACCCGTCATAAATCTGTACGAAAGCTCTCTGTACAAGGATCATCTGGTCATGCTTCTTCTGCAGGGACAAAAACCAACCGGCGGTTACCGTATCCGGACAAAATCAATTACGCTCACGCAAAATATCATAACTATCAATGCGGAACTCCTCGAACCGACCCGTGACGATCTGGTAACCCAGGCACTCACCAATCCCTACGAACTGATTTCCATACCCAAAAAAGATGTACCGCTTGCTGATCAGCTTGTGATCGTGCTGCGCGATACCGTAGGAAACGAGCTGCAAACCGTTACCTATCTGGAATCCGGATTCTGATCATGAAAGCACCCAAAAAAACCATTTTTTTTGTCAGAACATCTGTTTTCAGCCTCATCGGTATCATGGCGTATGTGCACCTGGTCCGCATGGACCTAAACGCACTCCGGCATTCAATCAGCCGCTATGCCTACGGCGCCGAGGGGAGCCTGCTGCGCATCGGCATGATTCTGATCGGCACGGCGCAGATTCTGCTGGGGTACAACCTGCCACGGCATTACCGCGCCAAACGCATCGCCCGAGCCGGTCTGGTCGTCGCTGGTATCGGCATACTGCTCGCAGCCCTGTTCCCTGTTGACCTGTATTCCCGCTGGTCAACCACGAGCATCCTGCACAATCTCGGCGGTTTTGTGCAGTTTATTTTCCTGCCGCTGGCCTTACTCGCTATAACCCAAGCCATAGATGACGCCATGATCAAGAATAAAACCCATAAAGTTGGACGTCTGACGATTTTCTTTACCGTCGTAAGCGGCATTCTTTTCTACATCTCCAATGCCTTTGGTACCAGTTTTTTCGGATTGGTTCAGAAAATCGCCGTCATCCTCATGGCTTACTGGATCAATCTCGTTTCCCGCGCTCTTGCCGAAGACCAGAATAATCAGAAGCATGCTGATGATGATCCGAATGAAGACTGATGATAGTTTACATCAATGCAATATTGGGTCTAACCATAAATAAAAAAAACCTCAATCTCTGAGAGAAGAGGCTTTTTTTGAAGCGCAAAAACCAACAATCAAAAGTTTATGCGGGCTTGATCACTACGCGGCGTTCCGGATCCTCGCCTTCACTCTCAGTGGCGATCTCGGGATAGCCCTGCAGAACCAGATGCACAACCCGCCGTTCGAAAGGCTGCATCGGTTCAAGCGTTATCGGCTTCTTACTGAGCATGACTTCCTCGGCAGCCCGTCTGGCCATATCAGTCAGCGCCTCCTCCCGGCGTTCCCGGTATCCGCCCACGTCGAGGACCAGATGGATGCGTTCCTGCAGGCGCCGGGCGAGCATGAGACTGACGACCGTCTGGAGTGCAGCCAGAGTTTCACCGTTATGTCCGATCAGCAGTCCTGCCTGGTCTGTGGTGATATTGCCGAAAATCATGTCCTCCGTGGCGCGTAAGCCGACTTCTGCCTTGACCTCCAAGCGGTTGAGCATTTCCTCTACGATTTCTCGGGCAGTATTAATAGTGGTAATGGTAATACCCATAACATATCTTTCATTAAATCGCTATTTGCCTTTTTTCTTCTTTTTACCAGTGCTTTTCGCAGGCTGCCCCTGTGCTGACGTGCCTGCTTGCCTGCTACGGTCGGAGACACCAGCCGGCTGTGCTGATTGAATAGCTGTCTCAGGAGGCTCGGACTGTCTGATTCCCAACGTAACCAACACGGACTTCCAGTCAAGCTGCTGAGCCAATCCGAACAGCGTCGTCAGTAGTATATAGAAAGTCAGTCCGGAAGGCAATTTGAGCGTCACAAAGAAAAGAATGAGCGGCATGTAGATCATGGTCGATTTTGCCGCCGCAGCTGCCTCGCCGCTCATTTTGCCGATCGATTGTTTGGTCTGGAAATACATCAGCAAGCCGATGCCGATTGGCAGGATATAGAAGCGATCCGGTGCAGTCAAATCCAGCCAGAGAAAATGTACATTAAGTGAAGTCAGTTTAGGAACCATGGCGTAGAGAAGATTATTGACTTCCTGGATTTTATCCGGATTGATGCTGTTGCTGAGCGCTCCCCAAAGCGCCAGCGTGAAGGGAAGCTGAATAAGCAGAGGCAGGCAGCCTGCCGCCGGATTTGCTTTGTGTTCTGCATACAGCTTCATGGTTTCCTGATACATCTTTTCCTTGTCGTTTGGATACTTCTTCTTGATTTTTTCCAGTTCGGGCTGGATGGTGCGCATGGCCTTCTGGTACTCATTAGATTTTTTTGTCAGTGGCCAGAGTGGTATGCGGGACAGCAATGTAAAGAAAAAAATTGTCAGAGCGAGATTCTTCAGGGGCAGTAGCTGATAAATGGCTACCAGGCTATTAACCAGCGGAATATACAGTATGGTATTCCAAATGTCTCCGATAAAACCCATAGATACCCTTATTTAAAAAAAGAAAAGTGTGATTGCTCTTTGCAGATACATTATCCGCACATGACTATACCATAAAAATCCTATTCTTCAGCAATAGTATCCGATCGCACAGGTCTAATGGTCTATGCTACAAGACGCATCATGCTCTTACGTTTTTCCCAATACGTCTGCTTCATCGGTCAGTTGCTTTATTTCCTGCTCTATCTTTTCTTCAGTGCCGGGCACGGGATCGTATCCCCCTCGTGAAAAAGGATTGCAGCGGAGAATCCGTTTCATGCCCATCCAACTGCCTTTAAGCAACCCATAGTGTTCAATCGCTGTATACGTATAACGCGAACAGGTCGGTGTGTACTTGCAGGCTCCGACTTTCACCGGAAA
>JAKQHK010000115.1 GCA_029573015.1 bacterium | reverse complement strand
GCAAGGTCCTCCGAAGTCCCATCAGTCACCCCACGTTATCTCATTACACTTTTCACTTTTTTCGTAAAAAAAGTGACGCAAAAAACCTTTTTGGTCTTAAAGTGATAACACAACTTGCCCTTAACAAAGCTGTGTTGCTATGCTATATTAAAGTCAGCCTTTACTAAAAAATACCATTACTGTTATATTAAAGTAACACCTGTGGGAATCAGACAGCACTCTTTTTCCAGGGCTGGGCAGTATATCCAGCAGGTGAGCGGGTACAAGGCGTTCATCCCGAAGCCTTTACCTCCTGTTCCTCCGGTTGTCGTGAACAGCACCTTGCAGCAACTGCTTTCGGAAGCAGATCGGGCTCTGGGTCGTTTGGACGGTTCCATTCAGACGCTGCCTAATCCAGATATGTTTGTTTTTATGTATGTTCGCAAAGAGGCTGTTTTGTCTAGCCAGATCGAAGGGACACAAAGCTCTTTACAGGATGTGTTGGCGGCAGAAGCAAAAATTATTACCCCTGATCAGCCAAAAGACGTTGATGAGGTGGTGAATTACGTAAGAGCTATGAACTATGGACTTGATCATCTGAGTTCGCTTCCTCTTTCTATCCGTTTAATTCGCGGAATACATGCGGAATTACTTCGAGGAGTGCGCGGCTCACATCTGACTCCGGGAGAACTTCGCACCAGTCAAAATTGGATCGGTCCGAGCGGTTGTACTTTGCGTGAAGCCAGCTTTGTCCCGCCACCACCGCATGAAGTGTCACGTTTATTATCCGATTTCGAAAAATATCTTTATGCAGATACTGATATACCTCTTCTAATCAAAATTGGATTGGCGCACGCCCAGTTTGAATCAATACATCCTTTTCTGGATGGAAATGGACGTATTGGTCGTTTACTGATTACGTTTCTGCTCTGCGAGAAAAAAATTCTACAAAAACCAGTTTTATATCTTTCATACTATTTCAAACGGTATCGGCAGGAGTATTACGAGAAACTGCAGTCAGTTCGGGATACAGGAAATTGGGAAGAGTGGTTGGTTTTTTTCTTGCGTGGAATCACAGAGGTTAGTCATCAGTCTACGGAAACCGCACGGTTGATTCTTTCTCTGCGGGAAGATCATCGGAAATTGATAACCGAGCAATGCGGACGTGCGGCGGGGAATGGTCATCGTGTGTTGGAATACCTTTATGAACACCCGATCGTATCGGTGCAGGATGTGCGACAGTTGATTAAGACTACTTATCCATCGGCTAACGATCTCGTATCCCGCATGGTTCAGGCAGGAATCCTGAGTGAGTTTACCGGGCAATCCCGTAACCGGAGGTTTATTTATCAAAGTTATTTCGATTTGTTCCGGGATAACTGAACGAACCGTGTGAAACGGGCGTATGCATAGCCAAACCCGACATTATTTCCCATATTCCCTTTTCAATCCGGTTAGCAGTATAATCATGCTGTTGAGGATAAAAGGAGAATGCCTATGCTGACTATATACCGTAAATCATTCCGCAGCCAGACGCTGGCGGTGCTTGACGAACTTCAGGAAGGGGTCTGGATCAATGCTGTTGATCCGACGGCAGAGGAGATGCAGTTCCTCGAGCAGAAAGCCGGTGTGCCCCGCGATTTTATCGAAGCATCGCTCGATACGGATGAGCGTCCGCGTCACGAGAATGAAGACGGTATACAGCTTTTTATTCTGCGCGTCCCCATCCCCAAAGAGTCGGATTTCCGCATGTATCCGCTCGGCATCATCATGACCGAAAACGCGGTCGTTACTATCTGCCTCAAGGAAAATGATATCCTCGGTGATTTTATCCAGGAACGCATGAAGAAGTTTTTTACCACGAAGAAATACCGGTTTTTCCTCCAGATAATCAAAAACAGCAACTGGTACTACGATTTTTATGTGCAGGAAATGCGCAAGGACCTGAAAAAAATTGAGCACAAGCTGATGCAATCGCAAAGCAATCGCTTAATCGTGGCTTTACTCGGTATTGAGGAAAATTTTCTCTATTTCCATACAGCAGTCCTTGGCAACGAAAAGATGTTTGAGAAAATACTCCAGCTGAAATATCTGGAAATTTATGACGACGACCGGGAACTGCTTGAAGACCTGATTATCGAAAACAAGGAAATCGTCGAATCGCTGTCCATCTACAACAATCTGGTTTCCAATACCATGGATGCGTACATGTCGATCATTTCCAACAACCTGAATGTAACCATGAAATTCTTGGCATCAGTGACGATTATCCTGTCCATACCGACCATAATCGCCAGTTTCCTCGGCATGAACGTGACTTTGCCCGGAGGCAGCCATCCGCTGGCTTTCTACTATGCGCTGGGTATCGCCGGGCTGCTTATGGCGGCAACTGCCCTGTTGTTTGCCCGCAAAAATTATTTTTAACCAGAAGCAGGTTTCTTTAAACCGTACGCCGCGCTAGCAGTTCCAATCCAGTTTGTTTGCGATCAAAGTGCAGACTGTTTATTCTGGTTTTTTAACGCCTGTTCGCATTCCTCTTGATTCATGACTAACATCCGCGCTATAGTTTCCTCATGCGTATCCAAAACTCCCCCAAAACAGGTTTTTTTGCCGCAATCGGCCGCATGGCTGATCGTTGGCGCTATGTGATTATTGCGATCTGGTTGTTCATGCTCGCAGGAGTGCTCATTTTTGCGCCCAGCCTTTCCGAGGTGGTAACCTCGGATGCAGACGGCATCCTGCCGGGCAAGGCGTTGAGTGCTCAGGCGACGCGAGAATTCGCCCGCTATTTTCCTGACCAGTCTGCACCTAGTCAGGCGGTGGTGGTGATAGAGACCGCAACTGCAGCCGAACTTGATGCCGGCAGAGAAGCGATCGCGTCCCTGACTAGTTATCTGCAAAACAATCTGGATAAGGAGATTACCACCAAGATCCTATCTCCTGCTGATCCGGCACTCAGGTCTTCGCTGGTGAGCGCTGACGGTCAGGCAGCCATGCTGTTTATCGGTTTTAACGTGTTTACCGACGACCCGCGCGCCAAAGCGGCATTGGAGCTGGTCGAGGAACAGGTGGCAGTTCTGCCTGCCCCATTGCAGGGATATGTTACGGGCAATGCTTCGATTATTCGCGATTATTCTGACCTGGCTCTGGAGAGCGTGGACCGTACCATTTTCATCACCATCGCGCTGGTGATAGCCATGCTGCTGATCATCTACCGGTCGGTGATCGCACCGCTCGTTGCATTTGTATCCATTGGCGTGTCATATTTTATCACCGCCGGCATCGTAGCCTGGCTGACAGATTTCGGTCTGACGGTTGTTGATTTTACCCAGACGTTCATCGTTGTGGTCCTGTTCGGAGTAGGGACAGACTACTGCCTGTTCATCATCAGCCGATTCCGCGAATATATGTCGCAGCCGGAGGCATGCGGACGGCGGGAAAGCCAGCGGGCGATCGCGCATGTGGGCGAAACAATCACTTCCAGTGCTGGCACGGTCGTGGTCGGTATGGTCGCCATGGCTTTTGCCTCGCTGAAACTTTTTTCCACCACCGGTCCGGCCCTGGCGATCGGGGTGGTCATCACCCTGTTGGCGGGGCTGACCCTCACTCCTGCCCTGCTCAGCGTCATCGGGGCGCATACCTTCTGGCCGTCGCACCGGCAGCAGACACAGGCACACGGCGGGTTCTGGAGAAAACTGGCGCAGCTCGTTACCTCCCATCCGTTTTTGCCCTTGAGCTTCGGGCTGTTCATCCTTGTACCTCTTGCAATCTACGGGCAGGGATATACCCAGTCCTACGACATGATGGGTGATCTTCCCGAGTCTCTCAGTACTCGCAAAGGTTTTGCGGTACTATCCCAGCATTTTGGAGCAGGCGATATGCAGCCGCTCGAGGTAGTTGTCCCCGGAGCTCTGGATGCCCGTACGCCTGCAGGCTTGCTGCAGGTCAGCCGGATTACCGGGCAGATCGGCAGCCTGGAGGGTGTCGCTGATGTACGCAGCCTGGCTGTCCCTCAGGGAAAGATTAATCCTGCAGCTGCGGATATGCTTACGATTCCTGGACAGATCATGTCCATGGTAGACGGATTCAGTTCTCTTACCCGATCTGCATCGGACAATCAGGACAATGCGGGCTTTGGATTGCCCCCCACAGGTTTTGTGGCACTGCAAAGCTATTTTACTGACATTGGTACTGCCTATCCAGAAATCGCCGCCCTGCCGGAATACAGCCAGCTTAGGCAAAGTATGGATACCTTGATTACTTCGTCAGTTACCCTCGAACCGCGTCTCCTCATCCCCGGTCAGCTGCGCGAAATGCAGCGTCTGCTTGCCGACGTCCCGCTTCTACTGTCCGGGGACGCTACCGGCACTTCACCGGAAGGAAGTGAGCTGGCCAGCCAGTTCAGCTTGTTTTCCGCGTACTTTGATGAGATTGTCGCTGCCTATCCGCAAATCAGCAGCCTTGACAGTTACCGCCAGCTGGAGGAGGAACGTACCGCCCTGATCCAGAGTTTGGGAGCATCGCTCGCAGGACAGTATGCGTCTCTAGCCGGAGGTGCATCTCTATCCCTGACCCCGGATCAGGAAGCAGCGGTTAAAGACGGTTTGACACGATTGAGTGCAGCGCTCGGTGTACTGGCGGACGAGGTTGAAACAACGATACCGCTCGCCATGTTTATCCCCAGCGATATCTCTGCTTTCGGCGATGCTGCCGTGTCCCTGGATGGACTGTCAGCAGAGCTGGAGGGTTTCATCGAGTCTCTGCGGGTTTTGGCTGGAGAAATCCATGCCCGAGGCATTGAAACCAGATATCTGCCCATAGCCTTGCTTGCCGGAGAAGCAAAGCAAAGTTTTGACACCCTGCTCGCTATGTATACTGCCGAGGAGGGCAAGGTTTCCCGCTATCAGGCCATCCTGACTGACCAGCCCTACAGCGAGGAGGCCATGAGTGCAGTGGAGCGTTTGCGTACCTTTTGTTCTACTGAAACTATGTGCACCGTTAGCGGTGTAACCGCGACTGTATATGATTTACGGGAATATCTGCATCAAGACACGGTTCAATCCACGACGCTCGTGATTGCGGGCATTGTGGTAGTGCTCGTTTTGCTGTTACGCAGTCTAATCGCGCCGCTTTACCTCATGGCAACCATTATCTTGAGTTACAGCGCTACGCTCGGCATCAGCCGGTTTGTCTTCGAGGGTATCCTGCATCAGGAACTGACCTGGTGGGTGCCGTTTTTCATGTTTGTCCTATTGGTCGCACTCGGCATGGATTACAACATTTTTCTCATGGGCCGCGTCAAAGAAGAGACAGCCAAGGCTGATACCCGTACGGGTATTGAGCAGGCAGTCGAGCATACCGGGAATATAATAACTTCAGCCGGTCTGATCATGGCAGGCACGTTCGCGGCACTCATGGCAGGCTCGATCATCGGCCTGATTCAGCTCGGTTTTGCGATCACTATCGGCGTCCTGCTCGATACGTTTGTTATCAGGACTACGATTGTCCCGGCGATCGCTGTCCTGCTCGGCAGATGGAATTGGTGGCCGGGAAAAGGACCGAAAAATATTTAGTATCTGTTTATAAACAACTTGCAAAGTGTTATTTTTTTTGTATACTAATAGTTGATAAGTCTCTCTTTTGGTGAAATCCGGCTCCATGCCGTCGAGGGGTATCCCTCTTAGCCATTAGACAGGCTTATTTTATTTTCTCTGGTTAGAGGGTTGTTTACGTCATAATAGTTATACCATTTCCCCCTTTTGATTATTTTGGATTCATCCTGATAATCGTACACATCAACTACAAGTCTGATCTTTTCCTGCAGATAATCATAGAATCGTGTTTCACCCTTCTCAACTATTCGTTGCACTGTCCAAAGTGAATAATCAGCAAGCGAAAAAATCGGATCAGATTCATACGGTTGTTCATTGAAGGCAACTGTACAGTCCATCGGCTTCTGCGAATACTTCGGAGATTGAGATGCTCTCGTCCTGGCTTTTTCCAAAGCAATTCGCAGATTAACTTTTCCTGTAGACGATCCTCTCCTGGCAATATTCAAGACCAGTTTTGTGTTGTTCAGTTTGTCCTTGAGCAGATGCGACAAAAGATCGGCATAGAAGATATTTTCTTTGCTATTGTGCTTGTTGATGAACAAGCTCATTATTTTTCGGCCTACAATTGCTTGTAGCGTAAAATCGATACCTTTGATGAAATCATAAAACTCCTTGCGAATTTCCGGGATATCGTCTTTGGCATGAAAGATAAACTTACCGTATTTCTTGATCCGGTTTTGCACGCTTGGGACTGAGTTGTAATACGAATTATTTTGTATAGCTATCGCTTGCTCACTGATTAGCTGACGCAACAAGTGGGCATTACCTTTTACATTGACCATACCTAGCAAAAATGACTTGCTGACACCGTCTTGGCCGATGATGTTTTCTTTGCCCTTGCCAAAGAAGGTTGTATCACCTGCTTCATCTATATACCGATGAATGGTCGTCACCTCAGACCTCCCACACTTCGTCAATTTTTTTCATAATCCTGTCTGTCTCACTCAGCGCCACGATGATTTTCTGGTAGTGCCGGATGTCGTCAAAGCCTAATTGTCTACCGTGGCGATCCTTCAGCCACTTCTGGGCGGGCTGGTAGCCGCCGATGTAGAATTCCCATGCCACCAGCGGCACCTGGTCGAAGTACTGCTGGTTATTGATCCAGACCCGGCCTGTCTGCTTTTCCGTATCGACAAGCTCGAAGCCCGGACTGGCGGTGGTGATCTTGCGGGTGATGATGTTGCCCCCGTCGACTGGATAGGTGGTGATGAACTGCTCCACCACCGGCGATTCGAGCAGGTGTATCTGCCGCAGCTCGCCGCCCAGAGTGACCAGCTGCCAAAACGTCTCCTGATCCTCAGGATAGGGCACGCGCGGGAAGTCAATTTTCAAAAACTCGTGATACTTCTCCCGATAGCCCGGCGAATGCAGTATCGCATAGATGTAATCGAGTATATCAATCGGCGCGAACGTGCCTGCCTGCTCTACTTTTTCAGGTGTAAACTCGAGTCCAAGCTTCTTAGCGATCTGCCCGACGATGTGCATGTCCAGATTGGGCGTGCGTTGCTGGCCGTCAAACAGGGTGTCGGAGGAGGGGTAGAGGTAGAGGGGGAAATTGATAGCGTTTGAGGCAGTAGTACCAGATAAAAAAATGACTTCGGAGATTGCATCAGTTATGAATACATGCCGGAATGCGTCGTCGCGGAATGCTTTTGTCGTCAGCAATCCAACGTTTTTACCCTTGAGGAAGTGCTGCATGACTTTTCGAACCGTGCGCCAGACTAGTTTATCTTCATAAAATACATATTTCGAATCAAAAGGGCGATAGCTGATTGGTTTGATGTATTTTTTAAGGTCAGTATCACCCTTGATATTGTCATATCCCTTCAAGATATCCCACCCTTTTTTCTTTTGCACATTAAATTTCTGATGCAATATTTCTATATTCCTTTCGCTTGATTGAAAATCTTCAAAAAGATGTAGTAATTTTTCAAAATCGTCCTTGATCACGAAGTCATCATGAGCCGTTGTTAATCCGACCCCATTGATAGGGAATAACTCAGTAATATTTATCCCCTTTTTATATTCTTGCTCAATTCGAAAATCCTTCGGCACAAAGAAGTAATTTGGCGCGATCGCAGGAATTTCCTTGTAAGCTGCTGTTTGGATATCTGTCTCCCAGAGATAGTCATATTTGACTTCTCGCGTACCATACACATCGGCATGAAATATCCTGCCCAACTCATCGATCCTTTTTTTGCCGGTCTTGACCAGTAAATTTATGGACACTCCCTGCTTGATATCAAAAACATTTTCGTCGTTGCTCCCATCTCGGCAAACCTCCTTTTTGTTACTGTTGCCATGAAGATCGAGGACATAGATACTATCAAAGGCTTGGAGCAGGTTCCAGCGCATGCCTCGGAAAGTAGGGTTATCGAGAAATCCGTGCGGATTGATATAGGCAACGATACCCTCACCGTTGCGTTCGACGAACTGCTGGGCATAGCGCATGAATTTCACATAATCATCGTTGATCCATTTGGAATTTCTCTCTTTTAGTTTCTCTTTGCCGCCGGGTTCCATTTTATAATCTTTCATCAAGCTCATGATCCACTCGCCTTTGTTTTCGCTTTCACCGCTATACGGCGGATTGCCGAGTACGACCATGACCGGCGTGTCGCGCTTGATGTGATTGGCTTCGTTGGCCTCGCGGCTGAGCCAGCCAGCCCAGAGCGTGCCAGTGTCAGGATGATGCTCCTCGAGCGAGTTGGTCAGATAGACGTGCAAACGCTGCTGATTGTCTTTGGGCTGGTAGCCGGTTTCCCGCAGAAGGAGGTCGAGCTTAAGATGCGCCATGGCATAGCTCGCCATGAGGATCTCAAATCCATGGAGCCGGGGGATGAGGTGCTCGTCCACATAGCCAGACCAGATCCCCTGCTGCCCCTCGAAACGCTGGTGTATCTGTTTGATCACCTCAGTGAGAAATGTGCCGGTGCCGGTGGCCGGATCGAGGATCTGCACTTTGTGCACTTCTTTTTCAATCGTCTTGTAGCCGTCTTTACTGCGGCTGTCTTTTTGCTGTGATTGGACTTTTATTCTGGTTTTGGAGGTGTCTGCGAGGCCCTGCGCCAGGCCGAATTCCTGTTTGAGGATGTCGTCCACGGCGCGCACGATGAAATTGACGACCGGTTCGGGCGTGTACCAGACGCCACGCGACTTGCGGAGCTTGGGATCATACTCGGCGAGAAATGTTTCGTAGAAGTGCACCATGGGATCATTTTTCTGCGTGGCTTTGCCAAAATCCCTGAGTATGTAGGCAACGTCCGTCGCGTTGAAAATCGCGGCCAAATTGTCCACGATCCAGACGATGCGTTCGTCCAGGTCGTAGCCGGCGATGTACTGAAACAGCTGGCGCAGGAACGGATTGGACTTGGGAATTAACGCCGCCGCTTCCTGCCGTGAAAACGTGTCCAGTGACGGATCGTGCAAACGAGCGGCAAACATGCCATAGGCGATAGTCTGGGCGTAGATATCGGCAAACTGTTTGGCATCAATGTCGTGCATGAGCACTTGCTTGAAGGCTTCCATCTGCTCATGCAGGGTACTGTTGGCTTTGGTATCCGAGTCGCTGGCCAGGGCTTGCTGAATGACATGGGCAAGCAAACGGGCTTTGCCAGCCATCATTTTTGACAGCCGGGCCGCTGAGGTGATCGTCTGGCCGGTATGCGTGCAAAAATCCTTAAGCAGATCCTCGAGTCGAGCAAATGCAGATGGTATGGGGATGATTTTTTCACCTTTGACTTCACCGATTGTGATACTTTCGACCTGCTCGCCATCGATGAAAAAACGGAATTCGAGATAGTTGGATATAATGAGGTTTTCCAGCGAATCGCGGTAGCGGTCAAACTGCTCTTTGAATAACTTATTGGAGAGATCCTTGCCCAGATCCTTGACCTCTATATGCCCGATAGGGATGTTGCGGTTAGTTACGATGAAATCAGGCGCGCCGCAGTCTACCTGCGCCGGATCGTTTTGGGCGATGACCTGCGGGTTGATGGTTTGCAGCAATTCCTTCAGTGCCGGACGGTAGGAGTGCTCGCGGGCTTTGCCGGTAGACAGTTCACGCAGTAAATTGTTGATATAGGTACGGGTCGGTGAAAGCATGGCAATCATTTATTATGATGTAGCGTATGCAATTATAGGGGAGACGATATTGGTGTGGGAATAGTCAGTTGACTAGTGTGAGCTTACTCATATTTCCACGGCCGGGTCATGAGTGCGGCAATCGCCTCAGCCGGCTTAACGCTACCAGAAATAATGCTCTGCACTGCCGAAGTAATTGGCAGATCGAGCCCGTATTTTTCAGCTATTTCCAGCACCAGCGGGGCGGTGGCTATACCTTCCACAGTACTGTTAATCTCTCGAAGGGCTTGCTCAATGGTGGCGCCCCGGCTCAGGGCTGTTCCGAGCCGGTAGTTCCGGCTCAGGCTGCTTGTACAGCTAAGGATTGCATCTCCGAGTCCGCTGATACCCATAAGGGTTGATTCCCGGGCGCCAAGTCTGGTTGCCAGGCTGCTCATCTCATGCATACCGCGGGTGATGAGGGCGGCGCGGCTGTTATGGCCGAGCTGCAGACCGTCATGGATGCCAGCTGCGATAGCGAGTACGTTTTTCAAAATACCGCCCAGTTCTACCCCGGCGAGATCGTCACTGCCATACACCCGGAAGAACCGGTTCCCCAGTATTGGTTGCAAAGTAGCTACGAGGGCAGGATGTTTCGAAGCTGCCACGCTGATTGTTGGCACCTGCCTGATGATTTCCGCGGCAAAATTCGGACCGGAAAGCACCGCAAACGGTAGCTGGTCACCAAAAAGTTTTTCAGCAAATGTACTGATCCGTTCGCCGCTCGGCATGAAGCCTTTGCAGCCGCTCACGAGCGGGCAGGGCGTTGAGGCGATTTTATACATTTCAGCGAGCAGATCCGGCATGGCTGCGGCAGGGACAGTGAGCAGGAGCAGGGAACAGTTGTGCATCAATTCAGCAAGGTCATTGCTCGCTGTAATCAGACTAGGAAGGGTAAGGTCGGGAAACGCATCAGAATTATGGCGGGTGGCGTTGATGCATTCTTTTTTATCCGGTGATCGCGTATACAGTATCACCTGATGTCCGTTCATTGCGAGCAGCCAGGCGAGGCTTGTTCCGAACTCGCCGGAGCCAACGATGCCAACAGGTGCTTGTGTGGCAGACATGTTATCCTTTGTTTTCCTTATCGGTTGATGAAGGATCGGTATCCCGGACTTTGTAATACAGTTTCGGTTCCGTACCGTTCAGGATATTTTTAATTCTCGGTGCGTGTTTGATGAAAACCGGTAGGGAGATAGCGAACGAGACGGGGAGATGTTCAGGGAGGATCAGCCAGGTGATGAGCGGGGTGACAACCGTAGCAATGATTTGCCCGAGGACCATAATTCGGGTTAGGAGCATGACAACTATCCAAGCTCCGATCCAGACACCCACGATCCCCGGATGCACGAGCGCCAGGAATCCCGCCCCGGTAGCCAGGCCTTTGCCCCCCTTGAATTGCAGAAACAGGGAATAGTTGTGCCCGATGACGGACAGGGTGCCGGCAAGCACGAGTGCCAGGGTGCGGTTGTCCATTTCCGGTATGAGCAGACCGGCAAGCAGATAAGCAACCGCCCCTTTGCCGAGATCACCCAAGAGGACCAGGAGGGTAAGCACTTTCGAGTTAGTGGTCCGGTGGGTATTCATGGTGCCAACGTTGCCCGTGCCGTGCTCCATGACATTCTTTCCGGTGAACAGTTTTACCACAATAAACGCAGTCGGGATGGAGCCGACTACATAGCACAGCAGGCTGAGCAGGATATAGAGAAGGTACGTCATGGATTCTCCTTGGTTTTACCAAAAGTAAGTTCTTTACCCTGGAGCAGGCGGGCAATATTCTGCCGGTGGGAAAAAATGATAACCAGCCACATGAGTAAGCCGAAAAGGGCATAGGTCATTCCCCGCGTCAGGTAGAGGAGCGGTGGTAGCAAGCCGATCATGATGAGATTAACGAGGGACATCACGGGGAACAGTTTGATAATTATTGCCCAGGCGCCAATCCAGATCAGGGTGGGAACCGGCATAATCGCGAGCAAAGCTCCGACAAGCGTACTTACTGCCTTGCCACCCCGGAAGCGGACATAGACGGGAAAAATATGACCAACGCTGACGAGAAACGCGATACTGCACACGAGCAGCGTGTCATGTGTTAATTGGATAGCCAGAAGGGTGGGAAAGTAGCTTTTGGCAATATCAAGCAATGCTACTAGACCTGCCCAGTGCACTCCGAGGGCACGGGAGACATTTGTGGCGCCTGTGGCGCCGCTGCCGACCTGGTAGAGGTCTATGCCCCGGGAACGGGCGATAATAAGACCAGTGGGGATAGATCCAAGCAGGTATGCGCCCAGGAGGGACAGGATATAGTCTAATCGCATGGCAGCGGTTTAATAATAGATTATGCCCAGACTGCCTGGTCCGAGATGCGCACCGATGATGATGCTCAAGGGAGAAACGTCAACCGTTTCCGGCTCAATATGCAGCTGTTCCACCAGTTGACTGGCAAGCTGTTTCGCCTTGTCAGCCGCATAGGCGTGTACAATGGAGATGCGCTGCAGCGGTTGCTTCTCATGCTCCCTCGCCAGATGGCTGCAGAGAAATGTGAGCTGCTTGGCTGGGCTGGAAAAATATATCTTCTTTCCAGTATCCACGATTACTCCTTCCTGAATTCTGAGCAGGGGATTGACTCCGAGCAGTCTGCCAAGGGCGGATTTCTTTTTACTGATGCGTCCGCCGCGTTCGAGGTACTTGAGATCATCAGCAATGAGATAAATTTGCAGATTGTCGCGTCGGGCGTAAAGACCGGTGGTGATGTCGATCAGATCCTTGCCTTCCTTGTTCGCTTTCAGGCAGGAGTCGATGAGGAACGCAATGCCGGTGCTGCCGCAGCGCGAATCAATGACATGCACGTTCTGGTCATTGAGGATTTCCTTGGCTTTGAGGGCATTGGGGCAGGTGGCGCTGATGCGGGAGGATATCGGCAGGCAGAAGACAATATCGCCGAGTTCCAGTGCTTGCTTGTATGCTTTAACAAACTGTTCGGCTGTGGGTGCCCCGGTCTGGGGTACAAACGAGGCGTCTGAACGCATGCGTTCATACATGGCATCGGGCTGCATGGTTTCCGAGAGGTCGGTCCCGTCCTGGCCCGCCGTGATGGCGATAGGTACGACGATGATGGGGTATTTTTCCAGCCAGCGGGCTGGCAGATCAGCAGAGCTGTCTACGACAAAGGCAATCTGGGTTTCCAGGGGACTTTTTACACTGCGTCGCAGGCGCTGGAGGTTTTTCTTCTGCATGTCCTGCATGTCGTCCACTTTCCAGTCCGCGATCACCCCGTTTGCCTCGCAGATTCTTTTTACAGTATCCGGTTCATTGGTGTGGATGTGAAGTTTGATAATATCTTCACTGACGACGATATGGAGGGAATCCCCCAGTCCAATGATGAGTTCGCGGAATTGCTCCCGGTTGACGCGGGGGGATCTGAGGATACATTCCGTACAGTAACGGAACTGGATGTCTTCCTCCTCACGTACGGCTATGCTGCTGTCGGTCGCTTCTTCACTCAGGACGACAGTTTTATTCTTGAGAGCCGAAATATAGCCGCCGAGCATATAGAGGAAACCGGCACCGCCTGCGTCCACCACCCGGGCTTTTTTCATCTGGGGCATGATATCGCGGGTATTTTCCAGTGATTTTTTCGCTTCCTGCAGGGCGCTTTCCAGGATGGTGATGATATCATCACTGTCCTCATAGGCAAGCTCTGCGCCCTGGGAGGCTCCCTGGAACACATCGAGGATCGTACCCCGTTTTGGATTCTCGAGTGCTTTCTGGGCGTGTTCCGAGCCGGATCGCAGGGCCAGGCAGAATAATTTTGCGTTAATACTGTCAGCATTCACCCAGGGAGCAAGAAACCCCTTGAAATATTCAGAAAGAATTGAGCCGGCATTGCCGCGGGCGTTGAGGATGAGCTGGTCGATGAAAAAGGGGGAAAATTGAGCGAAGCTGTCGAAGCGATGGCCTTTGAACTTGCGAAAAGCACCGGAGAGGGTATTGAACATGTTTGTGCCTGTATCTCCGTCCGGCACCGGATAGACGTTGATGCGGTTTATGAAGGAGCGGTGCTCCTCCAGCTGGTCAACCGCGTATTCGAGCATGAGTACAAATTTTTCCGTATCAAAGGCAGTGATGGCTATTTCCGGTTCAGCTTTGGTGCCGGGGAGCAGCATACTCATGACATGCCGGCAGGCACGGTAGACTTTTTTGGCATAAAACAGTGGCAGGATCATGTCGCGGTTCGCTCTCGTGATAGATAGAGTCGACGCGTGAGATTATAGCGGAAAAAGCATGTAATGCCAAAAAGCCCTGAGCATGCTCAGGGCAAGAATATGGCTTGCGTGCATCTGTTCAGAATTGGTGTAAGCTATGTTCTTCTTACGGATTTTCCGGGTCATATCCTGGCAAATGCGTTTTGCAGACATCAGATTTTCAGGTCCAGTGCCTGGAGCGCTTTGGGGGAGATGCGTTCTTCTTCTCCGAATTTTTCTACCAGATCGACGATGAGGCTGTCTGATTCACACTCTCCCAGTTCCTGCTCTACCTGATAGGCGGCATCAGGAAATTTGGAAGCCAATTCTGTCAGGGTATGCTGGTTATAGCTGGCAAGATTCTCATATTCGCTGATGAGCGTATCGACGATGCGGTTGCTGAAACTTGGTAAAGCCAGCTTGGAAAACAATTTTAATTCTTCGATGACATGTTTGTCCCCGAGGATACGGGCCAGATGGTAGAGATAGGTATCGCGTACCTGCCGGCTGAAATTATGGCCAAACAAAGCCTGTAACCAGGCGCTGAACGACAGGCGGTCGTGGAGTACACGGTCCAGTTCTTCGGCCAGACTGACAGTATGGTCCGGCATGATGCGCTCCGGGATGCCCTGATCGATACGATCCAGTTGGAAATCAAGGGAATGCTTCAACGGCACATAGATGCCTTCATGAATGATTTCATGATCATGCAGGTCCCGGTAGAAGTTTTTTTCACTTTGCAGCGCAAAGCGTTTGAGAATGCGTTCGGTCTCCTGACTGAAAGCATCAGAGGAGCGTCCAGAAGACCATTCCTCTATCTGGGCTTTGGCGGCATCCAGGGTCTGCAGCACGTTAGTAGTTCGTTTATTATATACGTCATCATGCAGCTTACCCTGCTGTTTCATGCGTTCGAAAAGCCGCAGGACTTTTTCCAGGATGATGACTTCCATGATTTTGGTCTCGATCCGGTTGGCATGGGTGATGGAATCAATGCCCAATCGCCGGATTAACGGCGCGGTGAGCAGGGCGTTGATCAGAAGGGTGAAAAGTACGGCGCCAAGTGTCATGTCGATAAACAGTTCTCGGTAGGTGAAAGATTCGGGCAGGGTGAGGATCATAACCAGGGGAAGGGCACCGCGTAAGCCGCCAATATTGGTGATATGGAGCCAGGATAGCGGAAAACGGTTGCCATTGGTGCGTAACTTATTGTACAGACCGACTATGCCATATACTGATACGGACCTGCCGACCAGCAGTGCCGCGAGCGCAATCAGGATTTCTCGCATATGCGTTAGCAGTTGCTGAAGATCGACTTCATAGCCGATGAGCAGAAATACCATGGCGACGGAGATAAATGCGAGAAGCTCCCAGGTGTCGGTCATGGTGTCGACCACCTTGGGGGATATTTTTACCTTTCCGTAATTACCGATGATGATACCTGCCGCGAGTACGGCGATAATGCCTGACACGCCAAGGAAATGGTCAGACAGGATGAAGACAAACGGGGCCAGGACAATAGTAAGGACAGTTTCTACGATTTTGTTGTTATGGATGGGTGAAAGGATCTGGGCAAACATCCAGGCCAGCATCGCACCGACAATAATACCCCCGAAGATGACGTATATGAAATTGCCCAGGCCGTTGAATACCAGTTCAGGAGAAAAGTCAGCATCAACCAGACCGATACCTGCCTGCACGCTCACGAGGATGCGGAACATGATTACTGAGGTGCCGTCGTTGAGAAAACTTTCGGCATCCACAAACAGCTGGAGCTTTTTGGGAACGCCGAGCTGTTTGAAGATCGATAGGACAGCGATGGGATCGGTAGAGGAGATGACGCATCCATACAGCCAGGCAGCTGTCCACGGCACATCCAAAAACCAAACCAGCGGCAGGGCAACGATGATCGAGGAGATGAGTAGCCCGAGCGTTGCCAAAAGGAAGGCCGGGGTTAAAATTCTGCGGAAGTCGCGTAATTCGAAGTGATAGGCGGATTCGAACAGGAGGATCGGCAGAAAGGCGAACATCACCATGCCGGGAGTAAGCCGGACTGCTTCCAGAGCAGGTATATGTATGAATCTTAATCCGAAGCCGGCGATCAGGAGAAAGACGGGGAAAGGGATAACGCGGATTTTTTTGGCCAGAAGGTAGAGAAGCGAGGAGATGAAAAGGATGATACTGGTCCCGAAAACGAACAGGTAGTAGGGGTCAGGGTGATGCGACATGGGGTTGGATTATCCGAAAATAAACATGTGTGATACTATACGCAAATTTGTCAGGCAAGGCAATAGCCCGATAGTCGTTCTGATCAGGTTGCGTTTGTGCTGGCGGGAGGGTAAAGTACGGTTGCTTGTAACAATATTTTTATCAGGTGTTCCATGAAATCAAAAACAACCTCACAGAAAAGAAATCAGGCCGGTTCTTCATCCCGCAAGAAAAAAACGCCTGCAGCCGCGACTCCGCTTCAGTCAGTTCAAGCCGATCTGCCCGGTCAGTCGGTTGTCTGCAGGATTATAGAACTACTCGCCCAGCAGGAGGATATCGTTCGGGAGCTTTATCAGGTTTACGCAGAAAAGTTCCCTGATTATGCCTATTTCTGGAATGACATTGCCGAGGAAGAAATGATGCATGGGCGTTGGATTAGGGCGCTGCAAGCAAGTGTCCGGGAGGGAGACGTTATCTGTGCAGAAACACGCTTTCAGGCAAAGGCTATAGAAACATCCATGGGGTACATCCGTGACAAGGTACAGGAAGCGCGGGAGGAGGAGTTTACCATGTCCCATGCGACTTCCATCGCCTATGATATCGAAAAATCGCTTTTGGAAAACAAATTTTTCGAAGTGTTCGCAAGTGATTCCCTGGCAGTGAAAAACACCCTGCAGGGTCTCGCCAAAGCTACGCAGACGCATCTGGAGTGGACGCGGGAGATGTGGGCGAAATTTAACAAACGGTGAGGCAGATACCGGAAAAGTCGCTTGACATTTCATCCGGAAGACCTATGATTGTGTTGCATTCTGTGTATATTCAAAGCAAGACGTTATGCATACCTCTTCGTTAGAAGAGCCTCCCAGTATTGTATTGAATTGATGGCTGCCGATTCACAAGACGAACCACTTGCGGTTTGTCTTGTTTTTTTATTTCTTAACAGAGATCTACATGAAGAAAAAAGTGCTCGAAGGCAAAACCCTTCTGGTTGTTCATACGGCAACACTAAAGAAGAAGTTTGCTCTGCAAACATTAAAAAAAATGGGATTGACCCTAGTGATGCTGAACAAGGAAAAGAACTGGGCACAACCATACGTTGACCACTGGATTTTAGCTGACTTGACTAATTACAACGACTGTATCCAATCAACCAAGCGCTGGATGAATCGACATCCAGAGATAAAAATTGACGGTGTTCTCACATTCTGGGAGGAAAGCGTTATCCTTGTCTCCAAGCTCGTCGACACCTTTAATCTTATTGGGATACCTTTTCATATTGCCCGTCGGGCACGCAATAAATTCCTTTTCCGAAAATTTTGCCATGAGAATGGTATTCTTGCTCCCAAATATTTTTTGGCAAAATCAAAGGACGAAATAAAGAAAAATATTAATGCATTGACATTTCCCGTTGTTATTAAACCGATCTATGGTTCTTCCAGCGCATTTGTCATTAAAGCAAATACCTTAGATGAGTTGTTGAGAACGTATGATTTTTCGAAAAATAATGTCAGTACACATGCCGATGCGGCAGAATGGGATGAATTAGAGTTTCTTGTTGAGGAATATATTGACGGCGATGAGGTTGATATCGATATGCTTATTCAGAATGGCAAACTTAAGTATTGGTCCATGTCTGACAACGACAAGACGAATGAACCGTATTTTGTCGAAGTAGGCCAGAATATCCCTTCCAATCTGCCGCAACAGGATCAGGAAGAGCTTGTGGAAATGGCAGAAGATGTTCTGGAAAAACTTGGTATACAGAATGCAGTAATCCATTTTGAAGCAAAATCAACGAGCAAGGGTCCTGTTCCCATCGAATGCAATCTGCGCATGGGAGGAGATGAGGTACATTCGTTCAATAAAGGCGTATGGGGGATTGATCTGGTTGAGTATGCAGCTTTTATTGCTTTGGGAGTTCACTTCCCTAAAATTCATAAATCCGAAGAACCTAAAACCTATTTAGTTGGAAAATATTTTTTACCGCAGGAATCAGGCATTATTGCCAATCTTGATATTGGGAAAAAGCTTGATACTGATACTCATGTGTATGACTTTCATTTTTTCAAGGAAGTGGGAGATCCTGTATTGGCGCCACCGCAGGGATATGAATATTTGGGCTGGCTGACAGCGTCAGGAGAGAACATTATTGATGCAGAAGATAATTTGCGGGATTTCATGGAAGAAGTAAAATTCGACATTGTCAAATATGACGATGCCTCATCTCTAGGGAAGACACAACGACGGAGTCGTTTCGACTCGGCAATACTTCAAAAGAACAGGATACTAGGTGCTGCCAAAATAGAAAAAATCCGTCGGATTAACCCGAGTAAGAAGAAAGAATTACATATCGGCATAGCAGGGAATTTGTACTCAGGGAGCTCTACCGCTCTGGATCAGTATTCTGCAGAGCAGAGCCAGCAATTACAGGAAGTACTCACGAAACAGGGGTACAGCGTTAGTTTTTTTGATTTTAATAACTTGCCCAAAGTGCTGTCTGATCTGAAGAGAACCAATATAGATCTGATGTTTAATGCGTGCGACCGTATCAACGGTACAACGTTGCTGGAAGCGCATTCTGGTGCATTACTTGATTTGCTGCAGATACCGTATACTGGCTCAAATGTATTTACGATTGGATTGTGCAATGACAAAATCCGTTTTAAAAAATTGCTTGAGTACCATGATATCCCGATGGCGGCGTGGGACTATGCCTACAGCATGGATGATCATGTCAGGGATGATCTTGAATATCCGTTGATCGTCAAGCCGGCCAATACAGACGGTGCCATCGGATTGACCAATCAGTCAGTTGTTTCTAATGCTATAGAACTACATGACCAGATGGAACGTATCATTATCGGATTGGGGAGGCCGGTTCTTATCGAGGAATTCATCGCGGGTGATGAGTTCGATGTCTGCATATTAGGAAATACGAGCGATGATCAGCGGGTATTGCCGTTAACCCGTTATCAATTCAAGTCGTTGCCCAAAGACGTCTGGCCGATCTTTACCTACAGTGCAAAATGGGAGAATGACGAGCAGTATTCTTCGGTCATCGCTGAACGCCCAGCAAAAAAGATCAATAAAAAATTATTGACCTTGATTACCGAGATTGCACTAGATGCCTATAACATCCTTGATTGCCATGATTACGGGCGGGCGGAATTCCGAGTAGATGCCAATGGCAATCCGTACCTTATCGAGATCAATGCCAATCCGCTCCTGCACCAACATGGCTGCTTCGTGCAGACAGCACAACTGCTTGATATGAATCAGGGAGACTTGATCGAAGAGATTATCAATATGGCGATAACCCGTTATAAAACCAATCCGCCGTATACCCATTTACAAATGAATGATATGTAAAGTGAGGATATTGATGTCGAATGAAAAGACCCTTCAGGTTTCGTCACAGTTAACAGCTACCGGCTTTACAGTCGAAATCAATGACTCTGTTTATCCGGTTAATTACCCTGAGTTTATATGGGAATCTACTCCTTTGTCTGTGCGCATGATACTTAAAGACAATATTACGTTTGCATCGACTCATTATTTACCATTGATTTTTAATCAGGACAGTATTAAATATGATTCAGCATTTCCTTTCTTCGAAAGCTTTTGGTTCCGGAATATGCTGTATGATCTTTTCTTGTGTGAAAGAGCCGATCAAGTAGATCATTTAACATACTTCAAGAAATTTTATAATTTGGATTATCATTTTGCACAAAAATCATGCAATGTTCCGTGTGCAAATGACACCCATTTTTTTACAAGTAAAAATCAAACTGCAATTTTACCATTTACTTTCGGAAAAGAAAGTTTAGTCACATTGGGTTTGTGCAGAGAATTAGGTATCACTCCTGTACTGTTGTATTGTCAGGAGCCTTCCCAACCCTATGAGGAAGAGTATAAGAAGAAGAAACTGGCTGCCTTGGAAAAAGAAATTGGCATCACAGCTCATTTTGTTGAGTATAAACTAGGATTATTTCGCTATGGGAAGGATAGCTCACAGAAGAAGCGAACTGAATTAGGCTGGGGAAACCAGACAACCATACTAGCGATGCTTGCAGTACCGTTGATCTATTATTATCATGCCCAATTGGTTTTGATGGGAAGCGAACAGTCGAATAATGAATTCGATATTATCAATGGGTTTAAGGATTATCCATCTTATGATCAGACGAGTTTCTGGACCAGTCAACAAAGCAATATGATTCAAGCTATGACTAATAATCAATGTCGGGTCGGTACAACTTTAGAGTCAATAGAGGAAATTAATGTATTTTCAATTTTACATAACAGGTATAAATACCTTAGTCCGTATCAATTTTCATGCAATGCAGAAAAACCCCTGATAAATGAATCACAGTGGTGTCATACTTGTTATAAATGCATCCGCATGTTTTTATTTGCGAAGTGTATTGGTATTGAACCGCAGTCGATAGGTTTTACTCGCAATCTTTTGGATGAGTCCGGATTGCTTGATCACTATTTTGGTAAGAATTTTGCCACAGGATCTGAGAATGAATTGGATTTTACTTTTTATATTTTACACAAAAGGGGTATTAAATCCCCATATGTCGATAGGTTTGTTAAAGAAAAATTGCCGCATTTGCAGCCCTGGGAATGGTACGTCGATCAGTTTACCCGATTACATCCCGCCTTCAATCAGCCAAGTGAATACCATAGTGCTTTGTTAGATATTCTAAATCAAGAGTTAGGTCAATTCCGGTCGTGTCTGCCTGCATGATTTCGATGAACGCTTTGCCGGGACAAGTTTGATCATATGTGCATCTTCGTGAACACCACATCGTCGGAAATATCCATCTTTTTCATAAATATTTTCAGCGATTGTATAACCGTAGTGGTTCATCCTGATTTCATTGGAAAAAATTGGGTACGATGTGCTACGACATAATAATTTAATGATTAGATTATCGCTTAAAGTCAATTTGAAATAAGCAGATAGTAATATGCTTGCTAAACCTTTTCCTTGCCAGTCAGGATGTATGGCTATGTCATAAAGCCATACGAGGTGATTTTCAGTATCGTCTATTTCGCTAATTATGAATCCAATAATAATATCGACATTATAAATACCAATATTATATTTATTTGTTTCTAAACATTTTTTAATTGACTTTCTATCTTCCTCAAATCCAGGAGGATAGATGATTCCTTCCAATTCAAGGATGTGGTCAGTATCTGCTAGAGTCAAATTTCGTATAGAATAGTTGTTATTAGTCATAATCAAATTTTTGATTTAATCTAACGATAACAGATAGCAAAATTATCAGCTATAAGACTGGTAACTGAAATCAAAGATTTCGCGATTTGTCATTATTCGGTTACGAATCATTATTTTTTCTTGCGCGTAGCGTCCAGACCCTTCTGGGCTAGCTTGACGGCCAGACCGCCGCCGGGGATGATGAGATCGATCGCGTCCATACCCACGTCGAGGAGAAATTTTGGATCGAGTGCCTTGCCTATATACTGCTGGAAGGTGCTTTCACCGATCTGGAGCTTGCCGGTTAGCGCATCGCATTCGAGAATAGCGTCTTTGTTTTTAGTCTTCCAGTGATACTGAAACGCATAGACTGGCCGGTAATACAGATCAATTTTTTCAATTTCCACGTGTTCTTCATGAATAGTATCCGCGGATATACCCTTGATAAGGCTGGCTACAACCTTGCGCACGATGGTTGATGCCTTGGTAGCAGGCGGGACCACGATAACACCCTCAGGCTTAAAAGCGGCGAGTTGCTTTTCAGCCAGTTCAGTGGTCGGATAGCGGAAATAAGCCGCCAGTTCGGGATCGTGTTTACCGAGGAGCCCGTCAACGTATTTTTCCTTGATCAGATCTTCATGACAATGTTCGACAACCGGCAGCGCTATCGCTCCTTTGGCGATTTCGTACTGTGTACCAGCCGCGGTAACTGATTTTACTTCTGGTTTGTCCACCGGAACCGTATAAGAGGCTCGGCGTTCATAATCATAGGTTGCCCGGCAAAACACATGCCAGAAGGGTTGCAGGCGGTGCTCCTTGTAAACCATTTCAAAATCATCATCTTGTGGCTTTTGCAGGATACTAGCCATTTTGGTCAGGGTGCCGAAGGCGTCGAGCTTGCGGCCCCAGGCACGGCCTTCAGCCTGGTCGAGGGAGATTTGCTCCTTCATAATAAAAACTTTTTCTTCGGTTGTTTTGATGTCCATTTCTCTACCCGATTAACTCGATTAATCGATCCAAGCGCATGATAGATCAATTGTATCCCGGCGTGCAAGCGCGGATACAGAATTGATAATGAGGTTATATGGCGTTGTTAATCCAATAGCCGTTTTTCGCCCGTAAGCTCGCGATGGGGTGTGATATTCTGTCCTACTTCCAGGCAGCCAAGGTATTTGCCTTCAGCATCGCGCAGGGCGAAAAATTCGATAAGTATTTTCTGGATTCGTTTGTCAGGTCCGACCGGAAGATCGATCCAGAAGCTGGCTTTCTCCCTTGTTCCGGCTTTCATTTCGCTGATGATCGCTTCAATCTTGTCGAGGCTTTTGTAGGGGTGGCAGTCACGGACATTCCGGCCGAGAGCGGCTTCAGGCCGGGTAAACAGCCTGGTCAGGTGCCGGTTCCAGCCGAGGACGCAGTCATCGGCATCAAGTACCGAGATTTCCACGGGAAGTGTCTCAAGGATTGCCTCAGTGATATGTTCAGGAAATTTTCCGATCATGTCGGTGTCCTTATGCTAGATACCAGTTAATGCTTGATTCAGGCTGCCTGCTCACCTGCGAACTGGCTTTCATAGAGCTGTGCGTAATAGCCTTTGGCTGCCAGCAGTTCGGCATGCGTGCCCTGTTCGACGATATTGCCATCCCGCATGACGAGGATGAGGTCCGCGTCCCTGATAGTGGAAAGACGGTGAGCGATGACAAAACTTGTTTTATCCTTGAGCAGGTTTTGCATGGCTTTCTGGATTAAAACTTCGGTGCGGGTATCGACTGAGCTGGTCGCTTCATCGAGGATCAGCATGGGAGTATGGGCAAGCATGGCACGGGCGATAGTAAGCAGCTGCTTTTCGCCCTGGGAGATATTGTCTGCTTCTTCATTGAGCTCAAAGTCATAGCCACCCGGCAGGGAGTGAACAAAGTGATCGACTTGTGCTGCCCGGGCTGCTTCGACCATTTCCGCTTCTGTGGCATGAGGGTTGCCGTACATGATGTTGTCCCTGATTGATCCGGTTTTCAGCCAGGTGTCCTGCAGGACCATACCGAATATGTCGCGCACTTGCGCACGGGCGAGGGTGCTGATATCAGTGCCGTCGATGCGGATGGTACCGGCATCTAAGTCATAGAATCGCATCAGCAGGTTCACAATGGTGGTTTTCCCGGCACCAGTCGGTCCAACGATGGCGACCCGCTGGCCGGGGCTGATGGCAGCAGAAAATCCTTTGATCACCGGTTTTCCCGGCTCATAACTGAAAGTGATATTATCGAAAACAACTTCTCCTTTGACAGCTATGAGATTGTTATCCATTGTCTGGTCTGCCTCCTCCTCGGTTTCCTCGAGAAAAGCAAAGACACGTTCCGCTGCGGCTGCGGTTGACTGGAGTACATTGGCGATATTGGCAGTCTGGACGATCGGCTGATTGAACTGGCGGACATACTGGATGAATGCCTGGATGTCACCGATTTTAATTTTTCCTTCGACCGCCAGCCAGCCGCCGACGACAGCTACCCCGACATAGCCGAGATTGCCCATGAAGTTCATGATCGGCATCATGAGCCCGGAGAGGAATTGGGCTTTCCAGGCGCTTTCGTAGAGTGTCGTATTGATGGTAGTGAATTTTGCAATGGACCGCTCTTCACCATTAAACACTTTCATCACCGTATGTCCGGCATACATTTCTTCGATATGGCCGTTGAGTTCGCCAAGCGTCTTCTGTTGTTTGATGAAATGATTTTGTGATTTTTTGATTATGCCACCTACGATACCCATGGAAAGAGGAAGGATAACGATCGAAATGAGGGTAAGCATCCAGCTGATGGAGAACATCATGGCTAAAATGCCGATGATCATGGTCACAGAGGTAACAAGCTGGGAGAGGCTTTGATTCAGCGTTTGCCCGACGGTATCCACATCGTTTGTCACCCGGCTTAATACTTCTCCATGCGTTTTGGTGTCATAGTAGCGGAGCGGCAGGCGGTTAATCTTCGCAGCGATTCGACGGCGCAGCTCGTAGGTAATTTTTTGTGAGATGCCCGACATTATCCATCCCTGAATGTAGGAAAAGAGAGAGCTCGCCAGAAACAAGCCAATAAGTAGGAGAGCAGTTTTTCCCAGAACCGAAAAGTCAATTGCCGGCCTGACAGATAGATCAAGATTTTCGATTAAGGTTCGTTGGTCAGCAGACAGTTCTGCCAGTGCCGGCAGGGGTGCGTTTTCCAGAATCATTTTTCCGGTTGCTCCGGCTGGTATGGACATACCAGCGGGTAACTGGCTCATGATCCGGTCGTAGGCAGTCCGCTGCACATAGTCCTCGACAATGCTGTTCGTCATGTTGCCGAGGATCTTTGGCGTGGCAATCGCAAATATGGTACTCAGGATCGAAAAAGCCAAGACAATGAGGATTGCGATCCAGTATGGTCTGAGGTAAACCATCAGCTTGCGGATTGTTCCTCGAAAGTTTTTAGCTTTTTCGCCGCTGCCGCGCAGCATGCCGCCCGGGCCAGGGCGCATGCCCATAGGACCGGAAGGTCGAAGGGGAGGACGGGGAGGGGCTGTATCTGACATCAGGGCTCCTTGCTCGTAGTAACATGCTGGGCAGTCTTTTTTTCTGCTGCAGCCAGCTCTTCATCCGTCAGCTGCGACTGGGCGATCTCGCGGTATACCTGGCAGCTGGTCAGTAATTCCGCATGCGTTCCGGTGCCGACGATTTTTCCTTTATCAAGCACGATGATCTGGTCTGCATGCAGAATGGTATTGATGCGCTGCGCCACAATGAGCACTGTCTTGTCCCGGATATTTTTTCGCAGGGCTGCCCGCAGGGCGGCATCGGTTTTAAAATCAACTGCTGAAAAACTGTCGTCGAAAATGAGGATGTCCGGATCCCGCGCCAGGGCACGGGCGATTGCCAACCGTTGCCGCTGTCCGCCGGAAACATTGGTACCGTTTTGGGCTATGGCAGTTTCATAGCGATCTGGTGTGGCATCGATAAAATCTTGCGCCTGAGCAATGTGGGCTACTTGTTGTACTTTTTGCTCGTTTATTCCGGGAGCACCATAGGTGATGTTGGAACGGATCGTACCTGAGAACAGCACACCTTTTTGCGGGACATACCCGAGGCGTTCGTACAGTTCAGACAATTTGACTTGCCGGATGTCAATGTCGTCGATGAGGATGCTGCCTGCAGTTACGTCATAGAAACGGGGTATGAGATTGATGAGTGTAGATTTGCCACTGCCAGTGCTGCCGATAAAGGCCGTAGTTTGTCCTGGCTCAGCAGTGAAACTGATATGTTCGAGGACTGGTTCTTCTGCGCCGGTATAGGTAAATGTTACGTTCCGGAATTCCACCTTGCCTTTGCGTTGCTTATTGCTCCATGTTTTGGGATCAGGCGGATCCGTGATGGAAGGGGTGACTTCCAGTACTTCTGCGACGCGGGCTGCCGAGACGGCGGCACGTGGCAACATGATAAAAACCATGGAAACCATGAGAAAGGCAAAAATTACCTGCATAGCATATTGCATAAAAGCAATCATGTTGCCGATGAGCAGCTGCTCGCGATCGATAAGCTGGGCGCCGAACCAGATAACCGCCAGGGCGGTAATGTTGAAAAGCAGCATGATGAATGGTTGCATGAAAACCATGAGGCGGTTGACAAACAGATTGACCCGGGTGAGATCACGATTGGTGGTGTCAAACGATTGCTCCTCTCGCGCTTCAGCGTGAAAAGCCCGGATGACCCGCAGCCCGGTAAGCAGCTGCCGGGAGACGAGATTGAGGCGGTCAAGGAGCTTTTGGACCTGCCGGAATTTCGGGAGCCCGATGGCAAAAACCAGCGTGAGCACGCTGAGCATGATGGCGATCGCGAGCGCCAGAAGCCAGGTGAGCGAGGGAGCGGAATGGGTAGCCTTGATGATACCGCCGATGCCCATGATCGGTGCCATGAGTACGAAGCGTAGCAGCATGGCCAGAACCATTTGCATTTGCTGGATATCATTCGTCGTGCGGGTCAGGAGGGAAGCAGTCGAGAACTGGTTGAATTCAGCGAGAGAAAAACGTTCTACCTGCGTGAATACCTGTTCCCGCACCGCAGTCGAGAAGCCGGTTGCGATACGGGAGGCAAGGTAGCTCACCGCAATCGTGCAGACTGCGCCGAGAAGAGCAACTAGCAACATCTGCAGACCAGTAGTGCGAATGACACTGTTGTCCTGCAGGACGATACCTTTGTTGACAATCGTCGCCATATAGTCAGGGAGCTGGAGGTCGGTCATCACCTGGATGTATACGAAGACAATAAGGGCGAGGAAGTGCGCACTATATGGTTTGAGTGCGGGTACGAGTTTACGCATACAGATATCCTTATTTTCTTGGGGCAGAATCGGTCATATATTCAGCAGTTTTTTTAATCAGATTGATAAGTTGGCGGCTCCCCGCATCTCCGAGATGTGAGATGAGACCAAACATTTTTTCTTGGAATGTCTTCACAAGTTTCCGACCTTTGGCAGTAAGTAATATGTGTACCTGCCGCCGATTATCCGGATCAGACTGGCGTGTGATATATCCTTGTTCTTCCAGGGTATTAAGATGATGCGTTACCGCTGCGAGGGTAACGCGGCTCTTGCGGGCAAGTTCCGAGGGGAGCAGCGGTTTGGTGTCTGCGCAGGACGCAATAAGCCGCAGAATAAAGCGCTCACCGGGCCGCAGGGTGCAATGCACTTCCTGCGCGAGGCGACTTTGCCGCAAGCGTGCCATAGCTTCCTCGAGCTCGGCGACGCGTGCCAGAATCTGGTTATGGTTCATGTAGTAAACTTTATACTTTAGGAACTAAATAATTTAGCTTCTAAAGTATATCTCGCTTGCTATCAGTGTCAAGGGCTTTATAAGCTTTGAGCTATGAGCAGTGAGCATTACTTATACATGTCTTCATGTAACGCATGACCAGCAGTGTCACCCGTTCGACGTTGCTCAGGGTGACACGTTCAGCTCTGCTCAGGGTGACACGTTTAGCTTTGCTTAAGGAGACCCATTCGATAAACTCAGGGTCCCATAGCTAACGGCATGTCGTGGTGAACTGTGTTGTGACAAGCTGTGTCGTGGTGAGCGTAGTCGAACCATGACGCTATGAAAGGCGTTCGAGCATGCGAATCGTTCTATCAATGGAGCGCATGACCGGGTAGCCAGCTGTGAGTATGGCTGCACAATAGGGATCATACGCCCGACCGGCATCGACGCAGATAATGGTTGGTTTGTTTGGCTTCGTATACTTGAGAAAGGAAATAAAACTTTCGGCTTTATTCATGTTTTCGTCGTACTTCGTGCCAGCAGGCAGGGAGGCAAGCGCGGGAGTAAAAGGCACAATCGAGAATACGAGCGTATTGATCTCCTGCGTTTGTTGTAGAAGGGCAAACAGAGCGCTGAGTGCTTGATCGTCTGCCATGGGTGTGACATCAAGCGGGTTGCGGGCGCTGACGATGCGATCGAGACGGTGCTCCTGCAGGCAATGGGTAATCGCTTCTTGCACGTCGGGATATTTCGCTAATGGCAGTAATTTATATTTATGTGCATGGTCTGCAATGCCTGCACATTCGAACCCCGCATTGCTAACGGTAAACAAATCACCTTTGATGTGCGGGACGTGTGCCAGGTAGCTCGCGAGCATAAGCAGGTCGGCAAATTCATCATACGTTTCGGCGATCACTGCCCCGCTGCTGTGTAATACTTGTTTGACCGTCGCATAGTCTCCGGCAATGGAAGCGGTATGTCCTTCGACTGCGGAACGGCCAGCTGCCGTACGACCGGCTTTGTACACAATGACTTTTTTTCCCTGCGCGGTGACGCGTTTGATGCTGCGGGCGAGCCGGAGACCTGTCCCTGCGGAGAGCCCTTCCAGATACAGCCCGTACACATCCAGTTCTTTTTCTCCTTCCAGCGCTTGCAGGTAGTCTGCCACTGTCAGGTCAGTCTGGTTGCCGGTGGTGATCGCGTAGCGCGGGTTCATCCAGGTGAACTTGTTGGTCTGTACCAGGGCAAAAGCGCCGCTCTGGCTGATGAGGGCGACGTTTTCCTGGCCTTGCTCGGGCAATGGCAGTTTATGAGGGGGGATGAAAAAAGTGTCTAGCTTGCCGGGTCGGGAGCGTACACCAAGGCAATTACCCCCGTTGAGGATAAATTTGCCCTGGGCAATTTCTGCTCGAACCTCTTTTTCAAGCGATTTGCCGGTTTCACTTTCTGCCATGCCGCCGGAGATCAGGATGATCGCTTCTGCCTTATCCGTCTCGTTAACTTCCCGAAGCAGCGCCGGCACATCAGATGCGGGAACCGAGATAACAATCACATCAACTTTTTCCGGCAGGGCAGTTACGTTCGGGTAACAGCGGCAGCCATCGATCTCATCAGTATCCGGTTTTATGATATAGAGGTGATTCTGATCGAATTCCTGTCTGAGCAGATTCTGGACAATAATCCGTCCAGGATTGGTTGCTTTGGCTGAAACGCCGATCACCGCGCAACTTTTTGCCTGCAGGAGGTGGTTGATTTTTTGTTGGCGTATCGTCCAATCGCTGCTGCCGGCTGTTTCACTTTGTTTTTTTTGGGAAAAACGCAAAACTGCATCGAGCGCAATAAGCTTGCCATTTGTCGGTGCGAGGGGATTGAATTCACACTCGTCGATCTGATATCCCTGTTTGTTCGCGTCCTGCACCAGCCGAGAGAGACCGAGCGCCCAGCTGACAGCGGTTTTAATATCAGCGAGTTTATGTCTACCGCGGACTGTACCGTTCAGATAGGGAGTAATAACATTCGCGTTAAAAAAATGAGTCCAATCAGCTTCGTTCTCCATGAGTTCCAGCGCCGCGATACTGTGGGAATCAGGCAGGATGCTGTGAAGATGTTCCGCATCCGTGCCTCCTGGTCCGAAGGAGAGAACCGGACCAAATGCTTCAGTATCACGAATGCCGATAATGAGTTCACCTCCGAGCGATTCGGCAGGATGTGGCATGAAGGCAACGACCAGGATTCCGATTGCTTCAGGGAATTTGGTATATAACTCTGCAGCCGTTCCGGTGAATTCATCTTTTGGGATAATAACAACCCCTCCGGCATCTGATTTGTGCGTCAATCCCGGGGCAACTACCTTGGCGACGAGCTTCTCAGCCGTGAAAGACGGATTAGTCAGAGGCTGGTTTTTCGAAAAAAAGTGATAATCCGGTACAGGCAGATCATAGCTTTGCAGTACCTGGTAGATTTCATGTTCATACAAGGCATTCCGGCCTTCGATTTCTGCCCGTTGGATGAAGTCAGAGAGCGTTGACATGGGCGGCTCCCTCTTCATAACCACGTTGAAACGCCTGCAGATTGGCTTGAAGAATCGTCTCGCCACGCCGGACAAACAGTGTGGTGACATGCTTTTTGAGCAGATCGGGCTGGAGGTTGAGGAATGGCGCGGCAGCGCCGAGCATGACCATGTTCTGCGCCTTCAGGCTGCCAGCTTCCTTGGCCAGCTGTTCTGCGGGTATGACGAGGGTGTGCGGACGCTGCTGCAGGGCGTTCACGAGTTCCTGCTCGTCCGGATACGTGGTGATATTTTTAACTGGAGCACTACTCGTGACGATCCATCCGTCGGGTGTGAGAAAATCAAGATAGCGAAGGGATTCAAGAGGTTCGGTGCTGATGATCATGTCAGCCTGACCTCGGGGGATGAGGTCGCTTGCGATCGGTTCAGTGCTGATGCGGATATGCGATTCGACTGCGCCACCCCGCTGGCTCATGCCGTGCACCTCGCATTGTTTGACTGATAAACCCTGCTCATCCGCAGCATTGACCAGCACATAGGCGATGGTAAGGATTCCCTGTCCGCCGACACCGGCGAGAACGATATCGTGTTTCATGTATGCTTCCGTTTCATGGTTTGGATACATTCGCGGCTGAATATACAAACGGACGTGCCCGTGTAGGCGAGCTCTTCTGCAATGATATTTTTCATTTCAGGAACAGTTTTAGGTAGGGCGGTCAGAGAGCGGACATGTCCCGGTTCAACGCCGAGAGCGGTTACGAGATTTTTCAGTTTTTCTCCATCAGCGTGAAGCGGCTGTCCTCCGGTCATGCCAGTGGTTGAGTTGTTACAGATGATGACCGTGATCGGAGAATTACTGGCAGCAGCAGCAAGCAGGGAGTTCATGCCGGTATGGAGAAACGTGGAATCACCAATTATTGCCACGGCGTGTTTCAGCCCGGCATCGGCAGCACCCTTGGCCATGCTGATGCTCGCTCCCATATTGACGACTGTCTCGATGAGGGAGAATGGCGGAAGATATCCGAGCGTGTAACATCCGATATCGCCGAATACTGCCGGAGCCTCTACCTGCTGCAGTGCTTCCTGCAAAGCGGTGTAGATATCACGGTGTGAGCATCCCTGACAGAAGGATGGTGGACGTTTGGGGAGAGAAAGCGGCAAATCAGGCGGTTGTGGTTCTTCCCACGTTTTTCCGGACAGATGAGCTAGTGCCCGGGCAATCAGACCGGGATTGAGTTCACCGGTTGCCGGGATACGACCGGATAATTTTCCTTCAATTTTTTTGCCTTCGGGGAGCAGATGGCACATGTCGCGCTCAATGAACGGATAACCGTCCTCGATAACCAAGACGGTATCGAACTTTTTGCATGCTGCCGTGATACGCTGGGGTGAGAACGGATAGCATCCGATCTTGCAGACCGGCACGATCACGTCAAGCAACCGGCAGGCTTCCCGGGCGTAGTTGTATCCGACACCGCTGGCGACAATTACTATCCGATTGTCTGCATTCTGGTCGTCTATCCGGTTAAATTGCGTGGTTTGCGATGCTTCCCGTAGAGTTTTATTTTTCTCGAGCAGTTCTTTCTGCAGGGCGGGAGATGTGCCCGGGGCTAAAATCCATTTAGCTGGGTTGCGCTTCACCTGCAGGGCATTCTGCTTTTGCGCTGGCGCTGGTTTTACCTGTGACCGGCTGTGCGACAGACGGGTAACAAGCCGGATCATTACCGGTATATGATAGGCTTCAGAAATTTCGAAGGCAGCCCGGGTCATGTCGTAGCATTCCTGCTGGGTGGCTGGTTCGAGACAGGGGATGCCGGCGAAATCAGCATAAAAGCGGCTATCCTGTTCGTTTTGCGAGGAGTGCATACCCGGATCGTCTGCGACCGCAAGCACCAGCCCGCCGTTGATCTCGCAGAGAGCAGCATTCATAAATGGATCCGCGGCTACGTTCAGCCCGACATGCTTCATGGAGACAATAGCGCGCTGGCCGGTATAGGAAACGCCAATCGCTTCTTCAAAGGCAACTTTTTCATTGGGACTCCAGCGCGCATGGACAGTATCCGGGGCATTTCGCTGGATATACTCGAAAATTTCCGTGGCCGGAGTTCCCGGATAGCTGAGCGCACTGCGGATACCCGCATCTAGTGCTGCCTGAGCTACAGCTTCATCTCCGAGTAAGATGCGTTTATCAGCCATTAATTACCTTTCGTTGATCTTTTTTAGCCAGATATGTTAGGAATGCATAATTGTCTGCAACTTTTTGCAGGCACGGGCAATATCTTCCGGGCTGGCGCAGGCGCTGAAGCGTATGTGTCGCGCGTAGGCTTTGCCACCGAAATAGATTCCCGGTGTGTACAGGAGCGGATCATCACCTGCATGAGCCAGAGTTCTGAATGCTTCTTCACTTTTAAATCGTTCAGGCAGTTGAGGAAAGAGGTAAAAGGCTCCTTCGGGCTTGACGAGCGGAAACCCGAGCTCCTGCAGGGTCGCGGCAAGCTGTTCAACGCGTTCACCGTATGCCTCTACTGGAACAGTCTGTTTTAAACCGAGAATCTCGATAGCTTTCTGCTGGAGAGCTGGTGCGTTGACCACCCGCGTACGCAGATTGGTAGCAAGGGCAGCCTGGAACACCTGCCGTTCATCCACGCTGCTTCCGATCTCCGGGTGCATGGCGAGGAAACCGATGCGTTCACCTGCCAGTCCGAGCGACTTGGAAAACGAGGTCAGATAGATGGTATGTGGATAGCAACCCAGCATCGAAGCGAACTGCTGGTTGCCGAAAATAATTTTATCGTAGGGTGCATCTTCGAGGACGATAATAGTTTGTCCCGTGGTTTGGTTATGATTCCGGAGTATGTCAGCGAGAGCTGTCAGGGTTTCCTTGCGATAGATTTTACCGGTTGGATTGTTGGGAGAGTTTAGGATAAGGGCGCGGGTCTGGGGGGTGAGTGCTTTTTCAATAGCAGCCAGATCCAGATCGAAGGCGTTAGTTGCCGGGACAACAACCGGAACGCCACGGTTATTTTCAATATAATTATTGTACTCCACGAAATAGGGCGAAATGATGATCACTTCATCCTGAGCTCCGGGCTCGATGATAGTCATAAGCACCACATCAATGGCATTGGCTGCCCCGACGGTCATGACGATGTCTGCGGCAGTGAGCGGTATCCCCATTTCGCTACCAGCGTCCCGGGCTATCACTTCGCGTGTATCGGTGTATCCGGGATTGGGCATGTATTTGTGCGGGTTAGTCGGCAGGTCAGCCTGTTCACTGACAAGTCGTTGGAGTGTCTCGTAGTACACGGCAGGAGGTTTGATATCGGGATTGCCGATGGAGAGATCTATCGGTTTTTTACCCTGTTTCCGGTAGGTGATGCCTAGTTCAAACATGGCCCTGATACCAGAACCATTTTTTACTCCGAGGCTGCTGCGGTTATTGGCTAGCATAAAAAACTCCTTGTCAGAGTATACAAACAAAAATTATCGTAACGTATGAGATAGGAAAAAGCAATGTCGGATATCTTTAAAAAATAAGGCCGGATTTTGGGTTTTCTACGTTTTGATTTTCACGATTAAACGCGGTAAACTTTATCACAATGATTATTTCTCCTGTATGTAAGGGATGCTATGTCGAAACTGGTGCGTGCAGGAATAGCCGGATTTCTGTTCATTCTCATTATTTTGGGTTTGAATTGGCAAACGGGTGTGGCTACAGAGATCATCATGCCGATGATCGGGGATTTTGTCTGGGAAGATCTGAACGCCAACGGGATTCAGGATGTCGGCGAGCAGGGAATAGGCGCTGTACAGATTGACCTCTTCGTGTATGGCGATCTTATGCGCACAGTGTATTCAGATGAGAGCGGATACTACACTATAGTCGATATCCAGCCGGGTATGATGTATTCGCTTGGTTTCCATGCTCCGTCCGGGTATGTATTCACTACGGCGCTGGCTGGTAATAATGCGACCATAGATAGTGATGCTGATCCGGTCAGCGGCGTAACCGGCGAGTTTTATCTTTCAAACGGTCCGCGACCTGATATTGATGCCGGCATGTTCCGCTATGCTTCAGTCGGGGACCGGGTGTGGATCGACGGCAATGCCAATGGCGTGCAGGACCGCGGGGAAGCCGGTTATGGCGGAATGACCGTTGAGCTGTTCAACAGCCTCGGCTTTCATCAGAGCACGACCACCACTGCTAGTGGAGCGTATACGTTTACCCGGTTGGTACCTGATACCTACTACCTGATTTTTTCCTTGCCGCCGGAGTATACATTCAGTCCGGCGTCAGCTGGAATTGACCGGGGGCTGGACAGCGATGTAAACAGCTCCGGGCATACTGCTTCCTTCACGCTTGCTTCGGGTGAAGTCCGCACTGATCTTGATGCGGGTATCTTTATCCCTGATCCCTGCGGTGACGGCACCTGCGCTGCGGACGAGGACTATGCATCCTGTCCGCAGGATTGCGAGAAACCCGCTCCCGAGCCAGTCTGCGGAGACCGGACCTGCGATAGCGGAGAGACGTATACAAGTTGTCCCCTGGATTGTCCACGTCCGGTTGTCTGCGGGGACGGGGTATGCGAAGGAAGTGAAACGTATGCTGCTTGTCCGATCGACTGTCCGCGGCCAATTGTCTGCGGGGATGGGGTATGCGAAGGAAGTGAAACGTATGCCACTTGTTCGGCCGATTGCCCACGGCCGATTGTCTGCGGGGACGGGGTATGCGAAGGAAGTGAAAATTTCGACAGCTGTCCGGCTGACTGTCCGAAACCGGAAGTGCTTGGGGTGACTGATACGCCGGTTGACCCGCCGCCTTTTTTTGTCTCCGGACCGGCGGCAGTCATGCTGTCTGAAACCAACGTGAAATTTTCCTGGGTAGCCAGCGAGCCGGTCCGGGCAGTGGTGCGTTATGGACGGATTGGGCAGGATCCCGGGGAAGCTCCGACAGATGAGTCCAGGGACAGCGATGAACTGACGGTTACGGACCTTCAACCGGATACGGAGTATTTGTTTGTGGTAATGATCACCGATGCAGGCGGACAGAGCCTGACGAGCGAGCCGGGCAGATTCCGCACACCCCGGGCAGAACAGGCCAAACCGGCTGCGCATTCTACGCCAGCACCTGTTGAAGAACTTCCTCCTGCAGATGCGACCGGCGAACAATTACATGAGCTGCAGCAGGAGTTTCATCAGGAAACTGCTGCGGCTGTACGCGGGGGAGTGATCATCGGCGCCGGGCTTGCCTATCTAGCCCAGGCAAGCGGGGCAGGGCTGGGGTTCTTCGGGCAGGCGCTCTCCGCTTTTCTCAAAGCGCTGCGCAACCTGCGTATCCCGGGTCTGACCGAACTCTACGAGTTACTGGAAAACCGGGAAGAACGCAAAAAGACCAAAAAGGAGCTGGAAGAAATAGCCGAAGAACAGGAGGATACCTAAATGAATCTCGAAGGACTAACGCCGCTTGCTTATACGATCGGGGTGTGGTGCGTGCGCATATTCTATGTTTTTTTCTGGCTAGTTTTCGCCATCATGGTTATGTATCTCCTGCGCCTGGCCCGTAAACCAAAGACGCTGGAGCGGTCCGATCTTGCGTTGGAAGTGGTATTCGGTGCTGCGGCGACAGGCATTTATCTGCTGTTAAGCGATTTTACGGTTATACCGCTATCCTGGGCTGCTGCAGCGGGTTGCGGGGCATTTTTCGGTTTGGTCTTTGCCTTTACCCAGGATGTCTGGCTTGAGGATGGCACGTGGAAAACCCGCAGCCAGCTCTGGTCAATTGTTCTTTGGGCAGTCGTGGTGCTTTTCGCGGAAATTTTTCTGAGCAATATCTGGCATGGTTTCCAGGGAGCGGTACTGGCAGTTATTTTCCTGTTCAGCATCACCTGCTGCACTAATTTTGGACTGGCACTACGTATCAGGAAACAGCGGACTTGATCAACCCTCTATCATGGAGGTGCGCATGAACCGTTATACAATCCCCATCTGCCTCGCTGTGTGGCTGAGTGGTATCTGGCATGTGGCATCGGCGCAGGCTGCCGAGACGCGAATTCTTTTCCTGCACCACTCCACCGGGCAGAATCTTATTGCCGAAGGTGCGGTGCGGGAGTCGCTGCATGATCTGGGGTATGCCTTCTATGATCACGGCTATAACGAGGAAGGTCTGCGGGACGCTTCCGGAGAGTCTACCGGCATCAGTTACGAGATACCAGATGACAATACGGATCCGGACGGCTGGGCTGCGGTATTCAGCCAGCCTTTCACCTCTCCGCCGCAGAATGCCTTCAGCCACATGCTCGCCTATGATGTGATCATGTTCAAATCATGCTTTCCGGCGAGCAATATTGTGGATGATGATCAGTTAAGCCAGTATAAAGCGTATTATCTGACGATCAAGGAGAGGATGGATGAGCATCCCGGCAACCTGTTTATCATCCTGACGCCGCCTCCGGCTATCCCCGCTGACAGCGATCCAGAGGCAGCAGCCCGAGCCCGGAGTTTTTCCCGCTGGCTGAGCTCGGATGAGTATCTCGGAGGCCATCCCAATATCGCGACTTTTGATCTTTTTGACGAGTTAGCCGGCGATGATAATTATTTACGGCTAGAATATAGAACCGACGAATACGACGGTCATCCGAATCATGCAGCCAATGCAGCCGTGGGGCCGGTATTAGTTGATTTTATCGACCGTACCATTTCCGGTTTTCAGCCAGCTGCTTCAGAAACAACAGCGAGTAGTTCGGTACAGGACACAGAGGCACAGGAACAGACAACTGATACGGTTTCTTTTCCTGCAAGCCCAACGTCTGCCGGGTCGGAAGCAGAAGACACAGATGCATCGGCAAGAGAGCGGACAATTTTGGTTGCTGCAGGAGGCGCTGTTCTGACTCTGATTACGATTATCTGGATAGTCCGGCGCAAGCAAAAATCCCCACTATCCCTGTAAGCTGATAAGCACCACCGCCAGCGAGGCAATGCTCAGCAGGGCTATTGAAGCAGCTGCCAGAAAATTGTTAAGGCGGCTGTTGGTAAATGATCCCATGATCGTATGATCATTGGCAATCTTGTACACATACATGAGAATAACTGGCAGGATGATACCATTGATAGCCTGGGTAACAATCATGATCTGGAATAGGGGCAAGCCGGGAATAAGGATGAATATACCGGATGCAATCAGGATGGCGAGAATAATTGCATAGAAAACCGGAGCATCCCTCCAGGTGTGGTCGAGTCCTGATTCGAATCCGTAGGTTTCACAGAGTGCGTAGGCAGTAGCAAGCGTAACGATGCTTACCCCGAGCAGGCCGGCATTGAATAGCCCGAGGGCAAAAAGGTTTTTTGCCTGCGCGCCGGCAAGCGGCGCCAGGGACAGAGCTGCTTCACTCGCATCCTGGACAACGATGCCGTTGCTGAACAGGGTGTTGGCTGCGGTGACAATGATGAAAAAACTGATCAGGTTCGTGAGAAAGGCGCCCAGATACATTTCCAGTTTCTGGTAGCCGTAGACCTCGGGTCGGGTCCCTTTGTCAACGATGTAGGACTGGATGAAAAACTGTCCCCAGGGCGTAACCGTTGTGCCAATAAGCGCCATGAGAGTGAGGAGATAGACCTGGTCCAGACGCATATCAGGGATGACCAGCGCTTTGAGCGCTGTACCCCAGTCCGGCTTCACGATCACGGCGGTGATGATATAGACGATGTACACAGCCGAAAGGACGAGGAAGATACGTTCTGCTTTTTTAAAAGAGCCTTTATAGAGCAGAAGCCAGAGTGCGATGATGGTGATGGGTACCGAGATATAGGTTGGTATACCGAAAAGCAGCGCCCCGGCTGCCACGCCAGCCATGTTGGCGATGATGACGCCGACATTGGCAACAAGCATGGCAAGCATGGCGATAAGTGTCAGTTTGAGGCTGAAGCGTTCGCGGATAACTCCTCCCAGCCCTTTGCCGCTTGCTACCCCGATCCTGCCTCCGAGCTCCTGGGTAATGCCGAGGATGACCGTGATGATCAGGAGGGGGAAGAGCATCTGGTAGCCAAATCGAGCCCCGGATACGGTGTAGGTAGCGATGCCGCCGGCGTCGTTATCGGCATTAGCTGCTATGATTCCCGGTCCCATGACAGAGAGGAACAACATCAGACGGCGGAATGAAAAAAAGCGGCGATTGAACATGGAAATCAGGCCTCGGGGAATAATTCACGCATCACATCATCGATCATCACAACGCCAAGCAATTTCTGGTCCTGGTCAGTAACTGAAATGGAAAGCAGGTCATACTTGGTCAGAGTAGCAGCAATTTCCTTGATACCTGCGGTAGGTGGCACAGAAAAAATGTTGGTAACCATAAGATCGGCCATGCGCTGGCGGTCATGGGAAATACTGAGTGTGCGTAGGGAAAGCACGCCGACGAGCTTCCTTTCCTTGTCTGTAACGTAGATATACGTAATGGTAGGTATTTTTTCCTTATCGCGGATAAGGAGATGCTTGACGTCCTTGACCGAAGCTTCAGGGCGCACGGCAAAAAATTGATTAGTCATCAGGCCACCGGCTTCCCGTTCCTCGTACGAAAGGAGCTCCATGATTCTTTCGCCGTTTTCCGTGCCGAGGTAGGATATGACTTTCTGGGCTGCCTCCTCAGGCAGGTCCACAATGATGTCTGCCGCCTGATCCGGAGACATGTCTTTGAGAATTTCGCCGGCTTTGTCTCCGTCGAGATGCTGGATGATTGCCAGCTGTTTCTCATCCCTGATTTCTTCGATGACTTCGGCAGCCATGTGCGGATGGAGCGCTGACAGGAATGCCGCTGCCCGTTTTGCATTGAGGTCTTCGACGAGATTGGCGATGTCAGCGGGATGAAGATGCTGCAGTTTGGATTTTTCAGAATGAAGCTTAAGTTGGGGCATGGCGGATTCTATGAGTGTCATGGCATCCCAGGGGATAAGTTTGTCCTGCAGTCTGTTCAGGAGGGGGAAACGATCGATACCGAGTCGGCGGAGGATTGCCCGGAAGCCCACATCAATGCTGAGCACCGCCAGATCGCTTTGGACTTTGCCGAGGACGACGTCATTGGCGCGGACCACTTTCAGTCCGTCACAGTCAACGATTTGCCGGTCAAGTATCGAACGTCTGAGAAGGATGTCTTCCTGTCGCAGCTGATACTGATCAGAAGTTTGCTTACTGGTATTGAGGGTTATGATGCCTTTGCCAATCAGCTCCACTGCTTTGGATGGGATGCAGGTTACCTTTTTGTTGTGCTCCATGACGTAGGCTGTCAGGCGCGGAAAACCATCAGACAGCGGGACAATAACGTCCTTGAGTATGCCAATCTGTTGATTGGCATTGTCATAGATGCGGGCTTTGAGGAGATCGCTCAGATAAAGCATGGATGATTTCCGATAACGAACAGATGTGTATCGAAATTATACCGAAGGTTCATGAGAATCAATACATTTTACCATACGCATCACAGACAAACCAGCTTCCTTGTCAACTTAGACGTTTCCTGTACCAGCGGCGGACAGATTCCCCGATGCTGAGAATCATACCGACCAGCACAGGGATGAGGAGAAAGGTCAGCAAGCAGCCGATAGCAATCTGTGTGACGAGGTTGGAGCTCGTGAACAGATAGGAAACAGCTGTGATGACGTACCTCTCCCAGATTAGCAGGCCGCTGACAATCGCGAAAATCGTCCAGGTACAGGAAAAAAGCCCGTAACCCAAATAGATTTTTTTTTCCAGCGGCAGTTTGAGTACCCGTCTAACGATCCGGTGGGGGAGCAGCACGCTCGTGTGGTGGAGGACGTTGCGTAATCCCTGACTCCAGAAATGCCAAGATTTTTTTCGAAGCAGGGGTATTTCGAGCACATCGATGAGCAGGAAATAGCCGTCAAATTCACCGAAGGGTGTCAGGTTGAAAAAAACGATGAGATAGTTGATGAAAGCAATCTGGTACAGCATATGTGCCAGTTCGGTAGCGCTTGGCAGGATGAACATCCAGAGGGTTGCCAGACTGGCGATGATCAGATTGACATACAGGCCGGCCCAGGTAACAGCCAGCCGTTGTTTTTTCGGGGATAGCCACATGTCGGATGTGTCGACGTACAGAGTCGGGATGCCATAGTGAAGGAAAAAGCCACCTCGTTCGATGGTTCGGTTAAAGTGCTTAACCGTCAGCCCATGACCCAGCTCGTGGAGCAGGAGACTGATGATATTGACGAGCAGGAATGTCAGGGGATTGAGCAGCCGGAAGGCGCTCGTACCCGGATCGGCCGTATAGCTGTGGTCGATGAAGAAATTCCAGGCATACAGCAGAGTGCCGGTGACAACAGTTGCCAGGCAGACAGCCTGCATCCCGGAGCTGTAGAGCCATTTACCCAGGATGCGGTAAAGCTTTGTGAAGAATGCATCCAGACCGGCAAGCTCCCGCGAACGGAAGTAGATGTTATGAAAAAAATGATAGAGCCGGTAGAGCGGCGATTTTTGTGCTCCGGCAGCATCGAGCTGTTCGAAAATGCTCTGATGTGGTTTGGCGAGCATATGGTGTCTGCTCAGGCTGGAGACGAGGTTCACGACTTTGTCAAAAGCGAAGAGCTGGTAGCGGGCGTAGTAGGCGATGACAAGGTCATGAATCGTATGCGAGCCGTCCATATGCTCCCAGAGGAAATATTCCGAACTTTCCAGTCGGCAATAGGTATCCCTGTCCGGATTCTTGAGAACATACCAGAGATCAGATGCCGGGGAGGACGAGTCTGTCGTGTCTTTGGCACGTCGCTCCAGAATGACGTAGTCGAGGCGCTTCGGCCTTTTTTTCGCGAGACTGCTCCGCTCCTGCAGCGGTAGATACAGGTTTGCTGCCGGAGCAGAAGAACAGTT
>JAKQHK010000112.1 GCA_029573015.1 bacterium | reverse complement strand
GCCTGGCTCATGAGGCGGGCATGCAGTCCCATATGGCTGTCTCCCATCTCTCCCTCGATCTCAGCACGGGGGGTGAGAGCGGCGACCGAGTCGACCACGACCACGTCAAGCGCGCCGCTGCGGATAAGGGTTTCCACGATTTCCAGCGCCTGCTCACCGGTGTCCGGCTGGGAAATGAGCAGATTGTCTACGTCCACGCCGATGTTTTTGGCATAGACCGGATCAAAGGCATGTTCAGCGTCCACAAACGCCACCGTGCCATTTTGCTTCTGCGCCTCGGCAATTATGTGGGAGCAGAGGGTTGTTTTCCCGGAGGATTCCGGTCCGTAGATTTCGGTGATGCGGCCGCGTGGCACACCGCCCACACCCAGCGCCAGATCGAGCGCAATCGATCCGGTGGGGATAGCAGCTACCTGTAGCTGTTCACGGTCCCCCAGTTTCATAATAGATCCCTTGCCAAAGTTTTTTTCGATCTGGGCCATGGCAAGTTCGACAGCTTTTTGCTTGTTCGGGTCAATCATGGGCACTCCTTGGTATGAAGCCGATAAATCAGATATATGCTCAATAAGACAACAAAAAACACCGGGAATGGCTGTGTTTTTGTGTACATTCTGGTGTTTTTTTTGCGCACGTAGTATACCGTAAACCACTTCTAAAATACAAGCGGTCTGTGATAGTATGGGTCAGCTTGTGCGGAAACATGTTTTTATCACGAGGAAAGTCATGTCAGCTGCTTTTATCAAAGCCGCATCACTCGGCAAAACCTATACCATCAATACACAATCAGTGGAAGCTATCCATGATATTTCGTTTTCTGTAGATAAAGGGGAAATCCTGACCATCATGGGGCCTTCCGGCTGCGGTAAAACTACCCTGCTTAACTGCTTGACCGGTCTGGACGAACCAAGCAGCGGGGAAGTATGGATTGATGGTAAAAATATCCATACCATGCCGGACAACGCCCGTAGTGATTATCGGGCGCGGCATATGGGCTTTGTGTTTCAATACGACAACCTTCTACCAGTTTTAACTGCGGAAGAAAATGTTGAACTCCCGTTGGTCTTAACCGGCGTTTCACTTAAAGACGCCCGTCAGGCAGCTCAAGAGATCCTTGCCCGGGTAGGACTGGAGGGCAGGGGGCACCATAAACCAGCCGAGCTTTCGGGCGGTCAGCGGCAACGGGTGGCCATCGCCCGGGCGCTTGTCAACAAACCGTTGATCATCTGGGCTGATGAACCGACAGGCGACCTCGATGACAAGACATCCGTAGAAATCGTCGAACTGTTTCTGGAGTTGAACCGGACGTTGCAGCAAACATTTATCATTGTCAGCCATGACCCCGACCTGGCAGCGCGTACCCAACGCATCATCCGGATGAAAGCCGGAACCATCGTGGAAGATACGCGTAATTCCTAATTGGATTTTTATGTTTCTCACCCTGACAATCATTTTACTCGTCGGTTTAGCCGGCTACCTCCTCTTCGTTGCAACGCGGCAGCGTCTGTTTCTATCTATTGCCTTGCGGAACATCCGACGCCGTAAAGCTACTTCCTTGCTGGTAGTCCTTGGAGCCATGGTCGGTACGGCAATGATTTCTTCCTCGCTTGCGGTAGGCGACACTCTGGATTATTCCATCAAGCAGGAAGTCTACAAACGGTTGGGAGCGCTCGATTCGTTCGTGGTGACTGAGGCTGCCTCGGAAAATGCCAGTCTCTACGCCGCGGAAACATTGGAACAGGTTTTCTTTTCCGCAGAAGTCGGCGAGTATGTGCGCGAACAGACCGGAGAGACAGTTGATGGGGTACTGGCAGCGCTCATCGCATATGTTTCGGCAGCCAAAATTGAGGAACCGGGTGGAGAGCCAGTCCTTGCCCAGCCGGTTGTGACCCTGCTCGGGGCTGATCTGGAAGCGTATCAGGAATTTTTCACTACCCAGCCTTTGCCGGACATGACCACGGAAGACATCATCATCAGCGAGAAGCTGGCAGATCGTCTGGAGGCAGGGCCGGGAGACTGGCTGCGTTTCAGTCTTTGGGGCCAAACCAAAGAATTTCAGGTGAAGATGGTTCTACCTGACGACCAGGTGCCGGGTATTAATTTTGAAGGCTATACCGCGCTGCTGAGCCTGGACAGCGTCCACGGGTTGCTCACCCTGTTTGGCAAGCTTGACACCCTGATCCCGCCCGCGTTTCTCGCGACTGTTCCTGATGAAGCCAAGGAATACTTTTTTACTGAACTGGAAAAAACCCGGTCGCTTCTTCAACAGCTTCCTCCCCATCCAGTCAATATGCTAATGATTTCCAGTGCTGGCTCGGTTGCCGGGGGGGCTGAAACGTCTGAAGCGTCCATCGCGGCGGTAAAAACCGCCCTGGATCGCTACAATACAGAAAACCAGGTAGAGCTGCGCTTCCGGGTGCGGGAGTTAAAGAAAGATGCCGTGGCAATTGCTGAACAGGCGGGAGCCGGTTTCACCGCCCTGTTTATCATCTTGGGTGGTTTTACGATTGCCGCCGGAATTCTTTTGATCGTTAACATTTTTATCATGCTGGCCGAGGAGCGAAAACGCGAGATCGGCATCCTGCGCGCGATGGGTATGAAGCGCCGTACGCTTACCTCCCTGTTTGCTGTGGAGGGCTTGCTCTATACGCTCGTGGCGAGCTCGCTTGGCGCTCTGGGTGGCATAGCGGCTACTTGGCTGGTTATTGCGGGCGTCCAGCAGGTGCTGCGTACTTTTTCACTGGTCTCCTCATTCGAAATCCAGTTTACCTTTGAACTAACAAGCCTGCTGATCGCGTTCGGGGCCGGGGTGGCGATAACTTTTGCAGCCATCATCTTTGCGAGCGTCAAGTTGAGTCGCATGCAGATCGTCCATGCTCTGCGGGAACTCCTGCGTAGCCAGACAACCCGGTTTTCACCACGTGCCTTGATCCTGCCAGTACTTGGTTTCCTGCTGGGTCTGCTTCTATGCGGGATTGGCTTTACCCGCTCCTGGCCAGAGCTGGAGCTGCTTGGGCCAAGCCTGCTCGTGGTCTGTATTGCCTTCGGGCTGCGGCACTGGGTGAATGAACGCCTGCTTTTTTCGCTGGCGAGTGCGGCGGTACTTGCCTATACCATCCTGGCGCCGGTCTATCTGGACCGTTACTTTCAGGGCGAATTTATCTTTATTCTGACCGGACTGTTTCTGGTGGTCGCCACAGTCATCCTGCTCGTATTCAACGAAGTCCTGCTTATAGCGCCGTTGAGTTTTTTGCTCGGCCGGATCCGCAGCCTGCGGCCGCTGGTGCGTTTAGTTATTTCTTATCCGCTCAGCTACCGTTTTCGCAGTGCCATGACCATCATCATGTTTGCAGTAGTAATTTTTGCGGTGACAATTATTTCTGTGCTTAAAGGAGTGCAGCAGGAAGCCATGCGCACTCAGATCGCCCGGCAGACCGATGGCTACGAACTACGATTGCGTTTTTCTCAGGCTATACCGGGATTCGATCTGGCGACCGCGCTTGCCGGTCGCGAGGACGTGCGCATGGATGACTTTGATCGCATCCGGGTGCGCCAGCAGGTGGATGTGTATCTGACCGAGGAGTTTTATCCAGAACTTGAGCCCATGTACCGGACCCTGACCATCGTCGGAACAACTCCGGATTTTATCGAACAGCAGACTGCCCTCGCCCTGCGTGAGCGACTAGATAGCTTTGCTACCGACGAAGCGGTCTGGCAGGCGCTGGAACATGATGCAAACGGTATTATTCTCGGCAGGCAGTTCTCGGACGAGGAAGGGCGGAGCGAGGGGTATCTGCAATTTGATCCCGGAGAGGAAATTACCCTGTGCAATGCATCTGACAAACAACAGTGTGCTGTCTATACAGTGTATGGCATCACCTCCGGCTGGGGACAGGGACCGTTTGTTTCCCAGCGTGCTCTCCTTGCCGGCATTGGCATTTCTCCCTATGCGTATAAACCAATCTATGAGCTGGATATAGCGGACGGACTTGATATCGCTAGTGTGGCACGCGCTCTGGAAAAAGTGTTGATCAACGAAGGAGTGCAGGTAATCAATACCATGACTATGATCGAGGAAGGCATGCGCCTGTTTTCCATATTTCTGACTTTGGTGCAGGCATATCTTGGTGCCGGTTTACTTGTGGGCATCTCCGGGCTGGGGGTGATCATGATCCGCTCGGTGCACGAGCGGCGCTACCACATCGGCTTGCTGCGCGCCATGGGCTTCCGGCAGGGGCAGGTGGTGCTGAGTGTTTTCCTGGAAACCGGCTTTGTCGCTCTGCTCGGTATCATGGTAGGGGTAGGGCTTGGCATAGCCACTGCCTACATTATTTATACGCATCAGTTCACTGCCGAGGTAGACGCGGCAGCCAGCTTTTTCATTCCCTGGGTTGAACTGGGAATTATCATCAGTATCAGCCTCGTGGCTTCCATGCTCACGAGTATCTGGCCTGCCCGTCAGACGGCCCGCATCGTGCCTTCTGAAACGCTGCGGCGGGCGTCGTAGCGGGAACGGTTAGAGCCCGATATCCGCAGCCACTCCCTGCATAGCTTTCAAGCAGATTTCTATGAAAGTTTCCACCGGCATGTTCAAGCCTTCGGGATTGGAACACTCCGCGACCTCCTCCCGGCGCGTGCCGGCAGCAAATTTCGGTTCCTTGAGAAAGCGTTTGACCACGGAGGAGACTTTCACATCAGCCAGCTTGCGGGACGGATAGACAAACGCAACCGCCATGATCAGGCCGGTGAGGCTGTCAGCGCAGTAAATGGACCATTGCGCCTGGGTGACGGCCGGCACGCCGGAATGCTGACGGGCATGGGCGAGCACGGTCTGATGCACCGCGTCTGATATCTCCAGTCCATACTTTGCTAGAGCTTCCCGTGTCTTGCGCGGATGCTCCTCTTTGAACTCGCCGCCGAAGTCAATGTCATGGATCAATCCAGCGAGCAGCCAGTCTTCCCGGGGCAGTTCATTAGCTCTCAGCTGACCGTGCTCCTGCAGATAGTCATAGAGTCCGCCCATGCAGGCTTCGAGTGCCAAGGAATGGTTGACAATGTTTGGTTCCAGCTGCGAGCGAATGGCAGAGAGATAGGTTTCCCGGTCGTATGCCATGCATAACCTCCACAAATGATTAATAGGACCGTGTTTCCACGGATTGGATGTAGTTTTCTTTTAACGTCTGGCAGAGATCTGTTGTCTCGTCGCCCTCCTGGGCATAGAGCAGATAGGTGTCCGCGTCAATAGATACCACGCAGCTGCCGCTCTGGTTGGCTGCCGCGGATGAACAGGTCAAACGGTGCGCAGTCAACGGTGAAAGATCAAACGTTTCCCGCGCGCATCCTTTCGTTTTTGCTTTTAGTTCATCGGTAGTGAGCAGGCGCATGGTCTGCAGGATCGGTTTGGGCATATCGGGCTGGTCGATCGGGAAAACAATGCCGCCAGCTGCTTCGTCGAGGAAATAGGAGCCGACC
>JAKQHK010000111.1 GCA_029573015.1 bacterium | reverse complement strand
CGGTTTCGGCAATGCCTGCAATTGGGATTACTGGGCGTACATGGACGGCTTGCTCGTCGATGACTGCCCGCGGATCGGGGACACGTTTGTCTATGATGTGCAGGGTTGCCCCGGGCATGTTGCCTCAGTAGAGCAGGTGCTCTGGGAAGAAGGCAAGATCGAAGTCAGTGAAATGAACTGGTGCTCTACCTGTTTGCAGACCAAGCAGTATCTCAATACCAACCGTAAATTCATCCACGGATATGCGGACAGCGAGGTGGTTATCTATCCCGACCCGCCCAATGAGGTAGCCGAACAGTTTGCAGCTGCCGGCAGCTGCAATGGTAAGCCGGATTTTCACGCAGCAAAAGCTGGCACGTACGAGGTCAATCTTACCGACGCTGAAGTTATTCACATCCCGGACGGTTGGTCAGTAACGGTGAACAGTTCAGTTGCAGGGGACATGATCTGCCTGACGAACAGTGGCTTGCTGGAAGAATACACCTACCCGTTCTCGCAGCAGCCGGTAGCTGACAATATCGCACGCGTTACCGTGTCAACCGTCGATAGCTGCAACACTAAATGAAAGTCCCTTTATCATAGGTGCGCCATGCGCAAACAGTACTATTTCGAGCCCTCTCCGCACGGATATTATGCCTGGGATGTGGACCGGCTGATTGAAAAAGCCAGCCGTCTGCCGGTTATCCCGATCAAACTCGCAGACATTAAAGAGCTGGACGAAGATCTTGCCAAACAGGGGACAGGACAGGGAAATCTCACCTGGCGACAGCTGGCCGATCATATGCGCCTCGTCGAAGAAGCAGACCTGAGCTATCCCATCCTGCTGTCTGCAGACAACCGGGTTATGGATGGCATACATCGAATAGTCAAGGCACTACTGCGCGGTCAAACAACCATCCAGTGCAAACAATTTCCCGAGAATCCACCCGCCGACTATGTGGATGTGCAGGAAACGGATCTGCCGTATTAACCCATTTTCGCGCTGTAGATCTTTTGATACAATTCCAGCAGGCTTCTGGTTTACACCAAAAGGATAGGTTGTCATGCTCTACGAAATACGGCAGACACCTGTGCTGCTTTTCACCCGGCTGGTTGTTCTGGAATTATTAGTTTCACTCCTGCACCTGAGCATCCGGCCCCTGTTCGACTGGCTGCAACTGGCTGACCTGACTCTCGCGGGCATCACCGCCTACTGGCTCGTGATCATTATCCTGCAAGTCCTGAATCTTATATTTTTCATCAGTATCGTCTTGAACTGGCTGAGCTTCGTATACATCATCGAAGACGATGAGATACGAGTGATTACCGGAGTACTGCGTCGGAAGCAGACACGCTATGGCGCAAAAAATCTGGAAAAAATCCAGTCAGATCAAAATATCTGGGGCAAGATTTTCGGCTATGGCAATGTTACTGCCTACAATCCCGTGCTCGGCCGGGATATTACCCTCCACGGTATTTCCTCCCCGGAACGATATGCGCGCATTTTAGAGCAGCTCCCCGAACTGCAGAAAGAAAAAAATCTGAACCGGGACATCAATATCTTGAGGTCGCGATGAACAAAATCCGTATGCCAGCTCCGTACAAAGAACTATTTAAAAAAATCATCTCGTTCTCCGAAATCATGCTCGCGCTGGTTGTCATCATCGGCGTGGTAATTGCCCTCGCAGGTAACACTACCGATCTTCTTGCCATGGACAGGTCAGAAGTGGATACATTTTATGAATTCATCTACAGAATTTACTGATCGTCATCGGTCTGGAATTAGCCCGCATGCTAATCGTGCATGACCTGGTCGCCGTCCTGGAATTGCTCGCTTTTGTCATTGCCCGCAAACTGCTGAAGCCTGATGTGGGCGCCCTCGATATCCTCATCTCAGTCACCGCCTTTGTCATGCTTCTGGCAGCGCGCAAATATCTTTTCCCGTGCGGCTCTACTGCATCTGCGGAGTAACTGATTCGTTACCTGATATCACACATAGGAGCATAGTACAACGCCTGCACTCTGTCAGAAACATGGTGCCATTGATGCTCTGGTCCTTGACCTTCCCAGGCTTGCGCGCATGCTTCATAGTATGCTCGCAATGCCAATTCAGCACACCCAGGTGGTAGACTTTCCCATGCTTTCCGAGCCAGTTTGTCAGCCTGGCGCAACGCTGGGTCCGTTAAACAAAACATCCAAGCAAGCAGCGGATCTCTATCACACAAAGCCCAGCCATGCCCATTCGCCTGCAGCAACAGCGCCTGCTGTCTCTCAAATCCTTCTTACCCTTCTGCGATCCTCACCCGCCGGCTATCACGCAGTGCTCGCAAGTATGCCGGGAGAGCAACTTCGAGAATATGCCTTTGAAACCGCTCCGGGAATGCATCCAATCCAGGCGGGCATTCGGCAGGCGCTTCAAATCCCCGACACTTTCTCAACCGTTTATACCAGTGTGCCTGCTCCTGACCCATTTGTCCGGTTTGCAGCGCTTCCAGATCCTCCGGCGTCCAATGGACCATTTTATCTTCATACGTCAGGTTCCATAATTCACAGACGCGCTGCATCATGGTTTCCGGATCCATACGTACCTCGGTTGCATCCATGACGACATAGTCTTTCCCTGTTACCTGTAATTGAGCCAGCTGATCCCCCAGCATCTCCCAGCCGGTTTTCCAGTCAGGAAAAAGTATCTCATTATCAATGCGTGCATCAAGCAGTTCGGCAAAGATAGTATAATCCTGAGCTTCTTTTCGCGCTTCCAGTACAGCTTGCCACGATGCATTCGGGTCACCAGTTTTTTTTTGGACAAACGCATCAAGGCTAGGATAGCCGGCAGCCTTGGCGATCTCGTCGTCCAAGCCCTCGAGTACCCGTCGGATCCGCGATTCGATGGTAAGCAGCGGATTCCTGACCAAAACAATAACAGGTCCCTCGACCATTCTCATAAAATCAGTAAAATATTTCCCTTTACCAATCTGGAATGTCATTTCCTTGACGCAAATCGTCATGCTTTCAGCACTCTGCTCCAATGCTTCACCGTCGATACTCTCGAAGATAATACGATACGCCTCATCCACATTAGCCCCGCTATGCCCAACATTATCAAACGGTTCATGAACCTGGTACTTGATGCCGCTGTTAAGCCAGCAGGATGCTTCCATGGCTGTGGAACTGGTGCGCGGCGGTGCCAGAATAACGCGTATTTTTAATCTATGATTGTCTACCAATGCTTGAATTCTCTGTTTGTACGTAGAGTTAGCAGAACTGAGTGAAGAAGTGGTTGATGTCATGCGAATTTTTTTATAATGTACAAAAGTTGTTAAGTATACGATAGAAGCAGACCTTGATGCAAGGTCTAGTTTCGTCCCTCTCTCTTTCCGAGTTTTCGGAAAACGCCTATACTCACTGCGTCTTACCTATTATGATCGAGGAGAGGCTTATGCGTGCTCCATTCTTCATCAGTATGATTATGCTCTGCCTGATCAGTATGAGCGCCTGCACCACAGAAACAGAAGAGAAAACCGACCCGACCGCTCAGGTTACCGAAGCAGTTGAACAGGCAGCAGATACCCTGCCCAAAGCAGAGGATATCGTCAACGAGACCTCGTCTGTAGACTGGACGAAAATGTCGCTGGGTGAAATCGAGTCTGCCTCGGAAATCCTAACTGCCGTCGAGTTCTGCACCTATCTCGCGGACAGCGAATTCGATGCCGCCCTCGAGCTTATGGATGCAGACGCAACGACAAAGCAAGCCTGGAAAACGAATTTCTCTACGCTCGAAAAGCTAAAAATCGAAAGCGTCGGTCCGGTCCGCATTGCGGAATGGACCGACAGCCGCCAGATCTTCAAAGTCCATCTGACCGCCACGGTCAGTCCTGAGGGCGAAGAGCTCGGCTGGATGAATGGAGAAAATGAACGCTGGATCAGCCTGCAGAAAAACGGGGATCGCTGGCAGGTGCACGAGTTTGCCTACAACCCCTGAACATATTCACCTGACACCTTCCTTGTTAAAGGAAGTACCGGTTTACAGCACGAGGAACAGAAGCGAACAGATCACAACCACGAGAGAGGTGATGATCAGTCCAACCCGTACCATCTCCTTGGTCTTGAGCGTCCCTACTGCGTAGGCAATCGCTGAAGGCGGCGTGCCGATGGGCAGGATAAAATCGAGCGAAACCCCGCAGGTAGTCAGGAGCACTACTGCCCGGGGATCCACCCCGAGTGTGCGCGCCAGGGGAATCATGATGGGGATCATGAGTATGGCAGCGCCGGTATTGGACGCCACTACCGTCATGACGATGGCAGTCGCAGTGATAGCCAGATAGAGAGGAAACAGGGGAAGTCCCTGTAGAAGCACTCCCAGCTGGTCGGCAATAAACACATCCACCTGCGCGGCTTTGACCGCCTCTCCGAGGGCGATGCCTCCCCCGAACAGGATGAGGGTATCCCAGCTCAAATGCTTGAAATCTTCTTCTCTCAAGATAGGCGCAACATAAAACGCAATAATCGGGATAAGCGCCACCAGGGATTCTGCCAGCCCGAGCTGCGGTCCGAGCACCCAGAGGACGATCGTCACCGCAGTGACGACGAGGACAAACACCCCCTCACGGGACAGCTGCTCTGCTGACTCGTCAGGCACCGAGAGCTGATGAACCTTGCTCGGAAAAGATCTCCTGAGTACCAGATAGATCAAAGGCAGGAACATGACCAGCACGGGTGCCATGGTCACCATCCAGTCGGTAAAACCGATCTCGATGCCATCCGCAGCGAGGAACCGTTTGGCAATCATGTTGGGCGGGCTGCCCACCAGGGTGCCGAGACCACCGAGGGTTGCCATATG